>CALWZL010000010.1 GCA_944385995.1 uncultured Faecalibacterium sp. | reverse complement strand
ATCGCCCATTCGGGCAGCCAGGACTTCAAGGCCGAGAACACCGACGAAAACATCGACATCATCGGCCAGTTCGGCGTCGGCTTCTATTCCGCCTTTATGGTGGCCGACCATGTCACCGTCATTTCCCGCGCCTTCGGCAGCGACCAGGCATGGCAGTGGGAGTCCAGCGGCGTCGAGGGCTATGAAATCACCCCCGCCGAGAAGGAGACCGCCGGCACCGACATCATCCTCCACATCAAGGACAACACCGACACCGAAAACTACGACAACTACGTCTCGGAGTACGGCGTGTCGGCCATCGTCAAGAAGTACAGCGACTACATCCGCTATCCCATCCAGATGGAGCGGACCAAGAGCCGCCAGAAGCCCGAACCCGATCCCAAGCCCGAAAACTACACCCCTGAATGGGAGGAGTACACCGAGCTGGAGACCCTGAACAGCATGGTCCCCATCTGGAAAAAGCAGAAGAGTGAAGTCACCGACGAGGAGTACAACACCTTCTACAAGAACCACTTCGGGGACTACGCCGACCCCGCCCGGGTGATTGTCAGCCGGACCGAGGGCACCGCCAATTACAACGCCCTGCTGTTCGTCCCCTCTCACCGTCCCTACGACTACTACACCAAGGAGTACGAGAAGGGCCTGGCCCTCTATGCGTCCGGCGTCCTCATCATGGACAAGTGCGCCGACCTGCTGCCCGATTACTTCAGCTTTGTCAAGGGCATCGTGGACAGCCAGGATCTGAGCCTGAACATCAGCCGTGAGACCCTCCAGAAGGACAGCCAGCTCAAGCTGATCCACAACGCCCTGGAAAAGAAGATCAAGAACGAGCTGAACGCCATGCTGGTCAACGACCGGGAGAAGTACGAGGCCTTCTGGAAGGAGTTTGGCCGTCAGATCAAGTTCGGCGCCTATTCTGACTACGGCATGCACGCCGAGCTGCTCCGGGGCCTGCTGCTCTTCTATTCCGCCAAGGAGAAGAAGATGGTCACCCTGGAGGAGTACGTCGAGAAGATGCCCGCCGACCAGAAGTATATCTACTTCGCCGCCGGCGATTCCGCCGACCGTCTGGCCAAGCTGCCCACCGCCGCCCTGGTGCTGGACAAGGGCTATGACCTGCTGCTCCTGACCGAGGACGTGGATGAGTTCTGCTTCCAGATCATGCACTCCTTCCCCCGCAAGGACGCCGAGGGCAAGGACGGCACCGTCGAGTTCAAGAACATCAACAGCAACGACCTGGGCCTGGAGTCGGACGAGGAGAAGAAGGCCGCCGAGGAGGCCACCGCCGAGAACAAATCCCTGTTTGACGCCATGAAGGCCGCCCTGGAGGGCAAGATCAAGGAAGTCCGGGTGTCCACCCGTCTGAAGGATCACCCCGTCTGTCTGTCGTCGGACGGCCCTCTGTCCATCGAGATGGAGAAGGTTCTGTCCCGTCAGCCCGGCAGCGAGGATGTCAAGAGCGACAAGGTGCTGGAGGTCAACGCTTCTCACCCCGTCTTTGCGGTTCTGAAGGCTGCCCAGGAGGTCGGCGACACCGACAAGGTGTCCAAGTACAGCCAGATCCTCTATGCACAGGCCCAGCTGATCGAGGGACTGCCGGTGGATGATCCCGTGGCCTATGCCGACGCGGTCTGCGAGCTGATGAAATAATCCGTTCCTCCCCGCTCAAAATTAAACCTTAACAAACGAGCCGTGTTCCATTATAATAAAGGGAGCACGGCTCGTTTTGTCGTCTTAGCTTGGGAGGTCATCACCTATGCAACCGCAACGCAGACATTATTTTGCTCATATTCCCACCATCGCCCTGCTGATTCTGCTGGGCCTGGCGCCCTGGCTGGCGGTGATTCTCTTCATCGTCCGGGCCATCGACCGGGACAGCGAGAAGAAAGAGCTCCAGGCCGCCCGGGACCGGCAGGACTACACCGCCGATTTCCGCCCGTACCATACCCGCCAAACTGCCCCCTATGACTACAGTGCCGGCTATGCGGCCCATGATCTTCCCACCGCCGAACAACAGAAAGCCAAACTCCGCCACCAGAGATTTACCCGCCTGTGCACCATTGCGGGGGCCATCCTGCTGTTTACCGGCGTGGTGGGGCTGGGTGATTGGATGGACAGCGGAGACTGGAACTATATTTTCACCTCCCTGAGCATGATTGTGGGCGGCGGCGGCGCGCTGGTCTTCAGCCTGATGCTCAAGCGGGTCAGCAAGTTGGAACGCCAGCTGGACAAAGTGGTGGGCGACCGGGACAACATCCCCCTGGAAGAACTGTTTGCGGCGGCAGGCATTCCGCCCGAAAAGGGCCGCCGGGTCCTGGAAAACGCCATCGACCACGGCTATTTCGGCGCCGACGCCTACATCGACAACCGCACCGACTTCCTGGTGGTCCGGGGCGCAGCCCCCATCCCGGCCCGGCCCGCCGAGCCGGAGCCGGAACCCGACCCCACCGGCGAAACCCAATACGAGAAGCTGCTGCGGCAGCTTCGCCAGGCGGGCAGCGCCCTGTCTGACCCCGTCATGCAGGAAAAGGCCGCACGGCTGGAACAGATTTCCGCCCGGATTTTTGCCCTGGCCGAAAAAGACGCTTCCAAGCAGGAACAGCTGCGAAAATTCATCAACTATTATCTGCCCACCTCCCTCAAGCTGCTGAACACCTACGCCCAGCTGGACAGCCAGGGGGTGGACGGGGAGAACATCACCAAGACCAAACAGAGCATCGAGCGGTCTTTGGACCTGCTGGTCACCGCCTTTGAAAATCAGCTGGACAAGCTGTTCCAATCCGACGCGCTGGACGTGTCGGCCGACATCGCCGCCCTGGAAGGAATGCTGAATCTGGACGGCCTGTCAGGCGACAGCGACTTTTCGGTCCAGCCGTGACCAGCCCGATTGGGAAGGAGAAATCATGCCCACCATCATTGAAATCACCGATTTGCAGGACCCCGCCCTGGACGTGTTTGCCCGGCTGACCGAAAACCAGCTCCGCAACCGTCTGGAACCCGAAAAAGGGGTGTTCATCGCCGAGAGCCCCAAGGTCATCGACCGGGCCCTGGATGCGGGGTATCAGCCCCTGTCTTTTTTGATGGAGCGCCGGAAAATCGACGGCCCCGCCCAGGAAGTGCTGGCCCGGAGCGGCGATGTGCCGGTCTATACCGCCGACCGGGAGGTGCTCACCGCCCTCACCGGCTACCAGCTGACCCGCGGGGTCCTGGCTGCCTTCCACCGGCCGGTTCTGCCCGACGTGGAAACCCTCTGCCAGGGAGCGCGCCGGGTGGCCGTCCTGGAAAACATTGTGGACTCCACCAACGTGGGGGCCATCTTCCGCTCGGCGGCCGCCCTTCACATCGATGCGGTTCTGGTGACCCCCTCCTGCTGCGATCCCCTCTGCCGCCGGGCGGTGCGGGTCAGTATGGGAACGGTGTTCCAGGTACCCTGGACCCAGATCGGCGCTGTTCCCGCTGACTGGCCGGAAGCCGGCCTGGCTCAGCTCCACAACCTGGGATTCAAGACCGCCGCCCTGGCCCTCAGCGACCGCTCGGTGTCCATTGACGACCCGGACCTGATGGCCGAGGACCGTCTGGCCCTGATTCTGGGCACCGAGGGGGACGGCCTTTCCCCGGCCACCATTGCCCGGTGCGACTACACCGTCAAAATTCCCATGTCCCACGGCGTCGACTCCCTGAATGTGGCCGCCGCCAGCGCCGTGGCTTTCTGGCAGCTGCGGGCCCGGGACTGACAGGCCACACCACAAAACAGACAGACACAAAAAAGCGCAGCCGTTTGGCTGCGCTTTTTTGATGATCGGAACCTCAGATCAAGCCCAGTTCGCCGAAGGCCCGGGCAATGCCGTCCTCGGTCACCGCGGGACAGATCCGGTCACAGCGGGCTTTCAGGGCGTCGGAGCCATTGGCCATGCAGTAGCTGATGCCGGCCACATCGGTCATCTCCAGATCGTTTTCGCTGTCTCCGAAGGCCACCACCGATGCCAGGGTCATTCCCAGATGATCGCAGATCCGGCGGATGCCCTCTCCTTTGTTGAACTTGCGGTTGATGAGTTCGCCGTTGATGACCCCCGGGCCACGGCTGAAGGTGGTCTGTTCGCAGAACACAAACTGATCTCCATAGGCCGCCTTGGCCGGCGCCAGCGCCTCGGCATTTTCTGCGATGTAACAGATCTTATAGATGGGCTGGCCCTGGTATTCGCTCAGGGGACGGACCAGCATCCCATCTGCAAAGGCCTGCCGCCACCGCTCCAACTCACTGTTCAGGCTGCCGGGCCGGGACTTCTGATAGGCAGACAGACGCTCCATCATCTGCGTCCCGCCAAAGGTGGCGTCCCGGGCTTCCAGGGTGCACTCCACACCGTTGGCCTCCAGAATGGCCCGCAGGCCGTCGCTCTGTGCCTTTTCCATGGGACAATCAAAAATCACCTGGTCCCCGCAGACCACATAGCCGCCGGCGCTGGACACATAGCCGTCAAAACCATAGTGGAGCACCGGGGCCGTCATCTTATAGTTGCGGCCGGTGCACAGAAAGACCTTGTGGCCGTTGGCGCGGGCCTTGCGCACCGCATCCACCGCGCTGGCCGGCGGTTCCATCCGGCCCGGCTCGATCAGGGTCCCATCAATATCCAGAAAAATCAGTCGCTTTTCCATCCTGCCTCTTTCCCCTTTCCGCTGTAGCTTCAAAAAATCCAAAGTCCCATGCCGGCGGCACGCAGAATCAAGCCGATCACCAGCGCCGCCACCGCCAAAGCCAAAGCTGCCTGACTGCCGGGTTCCCGGCTCTTTTTTGTCCGGCCCGGAGGACGGCCCCGGCCTTTTCCGCTGCCGCGGGAGCCGCTCTGTCCCGTCTTGCGGGAGGCACTGCCCGACGACTTGCCCGACGACCGTTTTTTCGGGGCCGACGCGCTGGCGGCTTTGCTGGTTTTTCCCGACGAAGCGCCCTTTTCTCGGGCCGCGGCCGCCTTTTGACGGGCTGCACCCGTGGGATATACATGTACTTCGGGGGCAGCTTCCTCCCCTCCGGCAGCCGCCGTCTCTTTCTGCTGGGCCGAAGCCTTGCCCCCTACCCCGCACCGGCGGAGATAGGTATTGGAGAGCTCATAGTACTTGGCCAGCTCCTTTTCACTGAACGCGGTGCCGGCATAGGCTTCCTCAACGCATTCCACCGCCTCGTCAAACAGAATCGCCGCACGGCCTCCGCTGGCGCGGTCGGCCGCGTGGGCTGCTTCGTTGCGGGCCATCCGCACCGCATTGCAGGCGCGGCGGGCCGCACCGGGATGGGCCGTGTTTCCCAGCAGGTCCAGCGGCTGGGAGGCGTCGTTCTCAGGGTCCAGCAAAACCCGCATACAGAGGGTGGTGTCCAGCTGCTGCCAGCTGGTCTTTCGTCCGATGTCGGGCATATGGCCGTAATAGGTGGGACTCTCCTCCTGGCGGCGCTCCAGATGTTCCAAAAGGGAATCAAAGCTGTGCGCGCCGGGCTGATTGTCCCAGTGCCAGCGCAAAATCCGCCGGCTGATTTCGTCGCAGGAGGCCTTGATTTCAAAGGCGGCCTGTAAGTATTCTTCGGGCATGCTCTTCCTCCCCCTTCCCGTTTCTTCCACTTCCCTCAACCCAAAACAGGGGGAGCGGCCAACATGCGCTCCCCCTTGCGGGCTGTATCACAAAAAGAACTGGTAATACACAAAGCCATACAGCGCGATTCCCGCGCAGATCAGGGCTGTCAGCGGCGGCACCCAGCGGACAATGTTCTCCGCTACCGGGTCGCGGTCGTCCTCGTCCTCCTCGTCCTGGGCCGAAGCGGAACGGGTATGGCGGGCGGGCTGTTCTTTCCAGCGGTCCGACCCACGGACGGGGCGGGTGGCTTCCTGCTCTTCCTCCTCCGGCTCGGCCTCTCTCCGGCGGGAGCTGACAGGCGGCTCACTGGGCTGGGTAAACAGCCGGGTTTCCTGGCTGGCCCGGGGCGCCGTCTCACGGCGGGCAGACTGGACCGGCTCAAAAGCGCGGGTCCCGCCTGCCTCCACCGGCTCACCGGCAATCCGGGTGGGCTCTGTCTCTTCTTCCTCTGGAACTGCGGGAGCCGATGCAGGCGCCACCATGGTGGCGCCCTCATCCTCCTGGGGCGGCAGGTCTTCCGGCTCTGCCTCCTGCTCGGGCTGCATCAGGGTATTCAGGGCATTTTGCAGCAAAATCCGGTCTGATCCGCACTCACTGCAATAGACGGTATCCTCTTCCTTGGGATGGAAGGCACCGCAGGCGCAGTACCAGCCACAGTCCAGCACCTGGGGAACGTAACGCATTCCCTTGCGGCCCATCCGCTCTTCCAGAGCTGCGGCCAGGTCATCCGGCAGCGCACGGGGCGCTGGCAACCGGACCCGCTTGATGTTGTCCAGCCGGACCACCCGTTTGCCGTTGTAGACGTTCCGCAGGACTACATCCACGCTGACGATGGGTTTCTGGGTGATGAACACTGCATCATCCATGCCGAACAGCTCGCCGGGCTTGATGTCCAGGTCGCGGTACTCAAATTCATCCTCACAGAGGACCTCGCCGCCGGTGGTCTTGCACTTGAAGCTGATCTCCAGGGCAGTCAGGTTCACCCGGGAAATGTTCTTGAAGGTCAGACAGACCGCCCGGTCTCCGCTGACACTGCCTTTCAGAAGCTCGACCCGGACAAACTGGACCGGGCTGCCGGGGGTGTAATAATTGGCTCTGGTTTGGGCAATCGGGTCAAAACTTTCCTCCACTATACTCACTCCTTCGCTGTTTGCTGGTTCAGGCTCACGGCTGCTCCGGCTTTTGATCCGGGTCGGCGTCAGCCTCGGGGGCCGGAGAATGCGGTTCCTCCGCAGCGGGCACATCCACGTCCCCGGAGGGGGCCTCATCCTCTACAGGGGGCATCTCCACAGCAGGGGCCTCGGGAGCCGGTGCCGGCGTCTCCTGAACCGGAGCCGCAGGTGCTGCCGGCTGGGCGGGAGCATCGTCATCCTTCCGCGGCGGCAGCTTCTCGCCCCGCATAATGGCGTTGAATTCGGCCTCGTTCAGCTTCTCGCGCTCAATCAGGGCCTGGGCCAGGGCGTGGAGCTGATCGATGTGCTCGGTCAGGGTCCGGCGGCAGGTCTCGTAGGCCTCATCGATGATATCCCGAATCTCGCTGTCAATCTCGGCCGCAGTGGTCTCACTGTAGCCCTTGCCCTGGCCGAAGTCCCGGCCCAGGAAGGTCTCCTCCTGGGAGGTGCCATAGACCACAGGGCCCAGCCGCTCCGAGAAACCATACCGGGTAATCATCTGGCGGGCAATGTTGGTGGCCTGCTGCAGGTCATTGGACGCACCGGTGGAAATATCGTCCAGAATCAGCTGTTCGGCCACACGGCCGCCCAGGCTGGAGACGATATCCTCAAACATTTCGCCCCTGGTCACATAGGAGCGGTCCTTTTCGGGCAGATACATGGTGTAGCCGCCCGCCTGGCCGCGGGGAATGATGGTGATCTCATGGACGCGGGGGTGGTGCTTGCAGTAGAAGCCCGCCACCGCGTGGCCCGCCTCATGGTAAGCGGTGAGTTTCTTCTCCTCGGGGGTGACCACACGGCTCTTCTTCTCGGGGCCGGCCATCACCTTCATGGACGCTTCCTCAATGTCCTCCATGGTAATGGCCTTGCGGTTGCGCCGGGCAGCCAGCAGAGCCGCCTCGTTGACCAGGTTCTCCAGGTCTGCGCCGGCAAAGCCTGCGGTCCGCTGGGCGATCACCTTCAGGGAGACATCGGGGGCCAGAGGCTTCTTGCGGGTGTGGACCTTGAGGATTTCCTCGCGGCCCTTGACATCGGGCAGGCCCACATAGACCTGACGGTCAAAACGGCCGGGACGCAGCAGGGCCTTATCCAGGATGTCGGCGCGGTTGGTGGCGGCCATCACAATGATGCCGTCGTTGGCCTCAAAGCCGTCCATCTCCACCAGCAGCTGGTTCAGGGTCTGCTCGCGCTCATCGTGGCCGCCGCCCAGACCGGCGCCGCGCTGACGGCCCACGGCGTCGATCTCATCGATGAAGATGATGCAGGGCATGGTTTTCTTGGCCTTGTCGAACAGATCGCGGACACGGGAAGCGCCCACGCCGACGTACATCTCCACAAAGTCCGAGCCGGAAATCGAATAGAACGGCACCCCTGCTTCACCGGCACAGGCCCGGGCCAGCAGGGTTTTACCGGTGCCCGGAGGGCCCACCAGCAGGACGCCATGGGGAATCCGGGCGCCCAGAGAATTGAACTTCTCGGGACTCTTGAGGAACTCCACGACTTCCTTCAGCTCTTCCTTTTCCTCGTCCTCACCGGCCACATCGGCAAAGGTGGCGGTCTTTTGGTTGGTGGACTCATCCTTGACCCGGGCGCGGCCCACGTTCATGACGTTGCCGCCGCCGGCGCCGCCCCGCAGCATCGAGAACAGAATGAACCCGGTGCAGCCCAGCATGGCCAGATAGAAGAAGATTTCCATCCAGGGCACCGATTCCCGCAGCGCGGTGTAGTCATACTCCATCGGTGCGTCGGGGTTGGCCGCGTCGTAGGCCTCAATATAGGTCTGGACCTCATTGACAAAGAGGGCTGCATAGGGCAGCTGATACCGGACGGTCACCGTGCCGTCGGCATTTTTCTCCACCGTGTCGCCGGAGGAGCTGCCCGACCCGAACAGGCCCGACATCAGGCCGCCGGACGGGGCCGTGCTGGTCGAATCGGTGGCACCGGGCAGGGGCAAATCCCCCTCCTTGATGGTCATGGTGATGACACTGGTGTTCCGGTCCAGGGTAAAGGAGGTCACCTGCAAATGTTCAAAATAATGCACCACCGTTGAATAGCTCATGGTGGAACCGGTCGTGCTGTTGGAGGTGGTGAACACCGACCAGATCATCAGCACGGCGGCCAGCGCCAGCGCCAGGATCAGCGGGTTCAGGTGCGGTCTTTTCTGCTGCAAAAACAATCAACTCCCATTCTATCCCATCGGGTGATATTGCCGGCCGCCCTGGGGTTATTCGCCCCCGTAGATCTCCGGCTTCAAAATGCCCACAAAGGGCAGGTTGCGGTATTTTTCGTCGTAATCCAGGCCATAGCCCACCACAAAGGCGTCCGGCACCTCAAAGCCCTGGTAATCCGCCGTGATGCTGGTCTTGCGGCGGGCGGGCTTGTCAAGAATGGCGCAAATGCGGACCGAATTGGGGTTGCGCATCTTGAGCATGGGCACCAGGTTGGACAGGGTCACACCGGTGTCCAGCACGTCCTCTACAATCAAAACATCCCGGCCGCTCAAATCGGCGTCCAGGTCCTTGACAATCTTGACCAGACCGGTGGTCTCGGTGTTGGTGCCGCCATAGCTGGACACCACCATAAAATCAATGCTGCAGGGGATGGTGACGGCCCGCATCAGGTCGGCCATAAAGACCACCGCTCCTTTTAAGATGGAGACCAGCAGCAGGTCTTTGCCTGCATAGTCCCGGCTGATCTGGGCTCCCAGATCAGCTACCTTGGCCTTCAGCTGTTCTTCGGTGACCAGAACGGTCTGAATGTCATCGCGCATATCCATGACTCAACGTCCTCTCTGTTCTCCCTTTCGGGTTTCTATCTCCAGGTACAGGGCAAGGCCGCTGTCCCCTTGCTGAGGGGCCAGGCCTTCCGCAAAGCCTGCACCGCAGACCCATACCACCTCGCTGCCATCCGCCAGCACCGGCAGGCTGTCCCGCAGCTGGGGAGGAATGGCCTGCTCGTTCATCCATTTGCGCAGGGGTTTGGTGATGTTCCGGCCGGCGGGCCGGTAGACATCCCCCGGCAGGCGGCTGCGCAGGGTAAGGGCAGGATGCAACATGGTTATTCTAGCATAATCCGCTACATTTTTTAAGTCTTTTTTGTGAACGACCTGTGTTTTTTCTTGAAAAGTCGCCTCCGACAGCCGCACACAGAGCCACAGGCCGCCCCCCATCGGATATGCAGTCCGTTTTTCGGGGCAGAAAGGCACCGCCGGCAAGGGTCCGTCCGACGGAACAGGCCAGGTCTCCTCCTGCCAGAAAAAGCCCTGTCCCGCCCGCATCCGCACCTCGGGCCGCAGCTGGACCGCACCGGACCCCCTTTGGACCAGATCGCACAAAAGACGGATATACAGTTCTTCCGGGTCCCGGTGGGGCGCCACCAAAGCATGGGCGGCGGCCTCCAGAATCAGCGGGTCAGCCTCTTGCAGAATGTCCAGCCGCCAGACCGGCTCCCCCGCTTCCAGTGCCCGGCGGACCGCCGGGGGACAATCTTCCGGCCGGACCTGTCCGGCCCGGGCCAGCAGTGTCCCGGCAGCCCGGGCAAAATAGGCGTCGGCCTGGGCGACTTTCTCACAGAAGCGGGCCAGGTTCCGCTCGGCGCCGGCGTTGGCCTGCCGGAGGGCCGGCAGGGCATCATGGCGGAGGCGGTTGCGGGCATAGGCGTCCGACAGGTTGGTTTCATCGGTGACCCACTTTTGGCCGCAGGCAATGCAATAGGATTCCACCTCGGCCCGGGTCAGACAGAGCAGAGGGCGGACATAGAAGTCCCGCATCGGCCGGATGCCCCCGGCCCCGTGGAGCCCGGTTCCCCGGGCCAGCCGGAACAGCAGGGTTTCCGCCTGATCTGTAACAGTATGGGCCGTGGCAATGCGGTCTATCCCTTCCCGGCAAAGCCGCTCAAAGCAGGCATAGCGGAGGGCGCGGGCCCCCGCTTCCCCGCCCGAGGCATCGGGCAGACCCTTCTCCCCCGCCCGGAACACCCGCAGGGGCACCCCCAGCCGGGCACATTCCGACCGGACAAATGCCTCGTCGGCGTCTGCTGATCCGCCCCGCAGCCGGTGATTCACATGGCAGGCGGTGACGGTGATTTCCAGGGACCGGGCCAGGGCCAGCAGAATCCGCAGCAGGGCCATGCTGTCCGCTCCCCCTGAAACGGCCGCCGCCACCCGCTGTCCATGCACAAAAAGCCCGGCCTGCCCACAGTAGGCAAGCACCCGGGCTTGTGTTGCTTCAAGAACGGCGTCGGTTTGACTCATATCAGTGCTGGAAATCCACATCCATAAACCGGGTGTGTGCGCCATCCCAGCCCAGCGGGACGGTACTGGTCTCGCCATGGCGGTTTTTGGCTACAATACATTCGGCGGTGTCGGCGTCCACCTCTGCGCCGTCGGGCTGCTGGCTGGCGTAGTAGGAGTCGCGGTAGAGGAACAGAACGCAGTCGGCGTCCTGCTCGATGGAACCCGAATCCCGCAGGTCGGACAGCTGGGGGCGGTGGCTGGAATTGTTGCCCTGTTTTTCCACCGCACGGGACAGCTGGCTCAGGGCAATGATGGGGACATTCATCTCCTTGGCCATGATCTTGAGGTTTCGGGTGATGGAGCTGATCTCCTGGACCCGGTTCTCGGTCCGCAGCCCGGAGGTCATCAGCTGGAGATAGTCGATGACAATCAGGCCGATGTTGGGCCGGCTGGGGTCCTGGTTGATCCGGCGGATCTTGGCCTTCATCTCGGTGATGGTGATGGAGGAGGTGTCATCCATATAAATGGGGGCATCGTGGAGCTTTTCGGTGGCCAGGGCCAGATACTCCCAGTCCGAGGCGGTCAGGGCACCGGTGCGGAAGGCCTGACTGTCAATGCCGGCCTCCGCCGACAAAATGCGGTTGGTCAGCTGCTCCTTGGTCATTTCCAGGCTGAAAATGGCCACCGGGATGTGCTGTTTCATGGCCACCCGGGTGGCGATGTTCAAGGCAAAGCTGGACTTGCCCATGCCGGGCCGGGCCGCCAGGATAATCAGGTCGCCCCGGCCCAGACCGGTCAGGACGGTATCCAGCAGGCGGAACCCGGTGGGAATCCCCTTGTACTTGTCGGCGTCGGGGCCGCTGATCTTCTGCAGGTTGGTCAGGGTTTCCACCATGCTGGAGGACAAGGGGGTCAAGGCGCTGGAATCCCGGCCGGAACGGATCTCGTACAGCCGCTGTTCGGCGTTTTCCAGCAGCAGGGAGGCGTCCGGCTCGTCGCCGGCGTCCTGCAAAATGTCGGTGGCCACCCCCATCAGCTGGCGAACCAGGTATTTCTCCTGGACGATCTGGGCGTAGGCCTTGACGTTGGAGATGCTGGGCACCGTCTCGGCCAGGCCGGTCAGGTAGACCTTGGCCTCGTCGGGGCTGGCAAAAATATTGTCCGACACCACTGCATCCAGCAGGGTGACAAAGTCAATGGTCTGATCTCCGGTGAACAGACGGATCATCTCGGAATAGATCCGGCCGTTCTGGGATGCGTAAAACATCTCGGGGCGGACGATTTCCACCAGGTCGGTCAAAACGTCCGGCTTGAGCAGCACTGCGCCCAGCACGCTCTGCTCGGCCTGCATACTGTAGGGCGGCTGGATGCCCAGGCTCTCCAGATTCAGCTCGCTCCCATAGCGGGAGCGGCGGCGTTCTTCCGGCATGCGTGTTCCCCCTTTCTCCAAAGAATGGGCTGCCTCCAGCCCTCTCACTCAAAAAAGCGCCCCCTTTTTGCAGGGGGCGCAGCGGCAGCCGTCGCAGCGTTTAAGCCTGCTCGACTTCCACATTCACTTTGAAGCTGGCCACAACGCCCGGATACAGCCGGACCTTGCCGTTGAAAACGCCGGCATCCCGGATATCCTTGACCTCCAGCTCAATCTTCTTCTTGTCCACCGTCTCACCGGTTGCCTCCGACAGGGCGGCAGCAATCTCCTTGCTGGTGACCTTGCCGAACAGGCGGCCCGATACGCCGCCCTTGGCCTTGACGGTGACAATCCGGCTGTTGATCTTGGCGGCCAGGGCCTGGGCCGCGGCCACATTCTCTGCCTCGTGGAAGTCGGCGGCGGCCTCCTTGCTCCGGGCAATGTTCAGGGCGCTGGCGTCGGCCACGGCTGCCAGTTTGCGGGGGAACAGATAGTTGCGGGCGTAGCCGTCCGAAACCTCATGGATTTCGTCCTTCTTGCCGATCCCCTTGATGTCCTGCTTTAAAATAACCTTCATGGCTGATCCCTCATTTCCGGCCCGGCTGCATCTGCATGCCAAGCCCATTTTCTTCCTTTAGTATACCGCATCCCGGGCGTTTCGGCAAGGGCGGCGGTGTTTCAATCACACTACTTTTTCAAGTTCCCGGCCCTCGGTTCAGCCCAGTTCCTTCTGAACCGCTGCCAGAGCGCTCTCGATGACCTTGTCCATGTCGTAGTACTTGTACTCGCCCAGCCGGCCGCCGAACAGGACCTCTTTCTCCCCATCGGCCAGGGCCCGGTACTTGGCGTACAGGGCGCCGTTTTTCTCGTCGTTGACCGGATAGTAGGGCTCATCCCCCACCTTCCACTCGGCGCTGTACTCCCGGCTGATGACTGTCTTGGGCTGGGTGCCGAACTCAAAGTGCTTGTGCTCGATGATCCGGGTATAGGGGGTCTCGGCGTCGGTGTAGTTGACCACCGCGTTGCCCTGGTAGTTGTCGGTGTCCAGCACCTCGGTCTCAAAGCGGACGCTCCGGTATTCCAGGGCGCCCAGCTGATAGTCAAAGTAGGCGTCGATGGGGCCGGTGTACACCACCCGGTCGGCCAGGGCGTTCAGGGACGCCTTTTCCTGAAGGTAGTCCACCCCCAGCCGGACCTCGGTGCCCTCCAGCATCCGCTCCACCATGGCGGTATAGCCGCCATTGGGGATGCCCTGATACAGGGCGTTGAAATAGTTGTTGTCGTAGGTAAACCGGACCGGCAGCCGCTTGATGATGAAGGCCGGCAGCTGGTCGCAGGGGCGGCCCCACTGCTTGCTGGTGTAGCCCTTCACCAGTTTCTCATAGATGTCGGTGCCCACCAGGCTGATGGCCTGCTCCTCCAGGTTTTTGGGCTCGGTGATGCCGGCGGCGGCCCGCTGGCGCTCGATCTCGGCCTTAGCCTCGGCAGGGGTCACCACGCCCCACATCCGGTTGAAGGTGTTCATATTGAAGGGCATGTTGTAGATTTCGCCGTGGTAGTTGGCGATGGGGCTGTTGGTGTAGCGGTTGAATTCGGCAAAGCGGTTCACATACGCCCACACCTCTTTGGAATTGGTGTGGAAAATATGGGCGCCGTAGCGGTGGACGTTGATTCCTTCCACCTGCTCGGTGTAGATGTTGCCGGCGATATGGTCCCGCCGGTCGATGACCAGGCAGCGCTTGCCGGCCCGGCGGGCCTCCTGGGCGAAAACCGCACCGAACAGGCCGGCGCCCACGATCAAATAATCATACTGCTTCATTCGGCTTCTCCTTTTTTCGATGATGGGCCGGTTCAGACCTGCTCATCCTGCGGAAAAGGCGCGTCTGCCCCGCAGCCGCACCCCTTCCACCGATTGCGGGCGGCGCCGGACGGTCAGTCCTTGGCGCTCCCCTTCTTCTGCGATGCACGGTAGGCATCGATGGCCGCATGGAGGCGGTCCCGCGCCTGGTCCAGGGTAGTGTGCTTGAGGACGGTGGCCGCCATGGTTTGATGACCGCCGCCGCCCAGGCTCTCCATGATGACCTGGACATTGACCTGGCCCATACTGCGGGCCGAAATCTTGACCATGCTGCCGCCGGTCTGAACCACCACAAAGCTGGCCTGGACCCCCTCGATGCCCAACAAATCGTTGGCCGCCTGGGGAATGGCCACCTGAGCTTCACCCGGCAGTTCGCCGCTCAAAACCACAGCGCAGCCCTTATACATCTGGGCCTTGGAGACAAGGCCGGCCTTGGCGTTGTATTCGGGCAAGCTGACATCAAACAGGGACCAGGCGCGCTCGGTCTCGGCGCCATAGCGGCGGAGGGCCGCGGCCGCCTCAAAGGTGCGCACACCGGTATGCAGGCTGAAATTGCGGGTGTCCAGCATAATGCCGGACAGCAGGCCCTCCGCCTCCACCCGGGTGGGTTTGTCGTCCCGGCTGCCCACATACTGGAGCAATTCGGTGACAAGCTCACTGGCCGAAGAGGCATAGGGCTCATGGCAGACCAGGACGGCGTTCTCGATATAGCCCACTCCCTTGCGGTGGTGGTCGATGACCGCGATTTTGCCGCACTTGTCCAGAATTTCCTTGCTCTCCACCTGGCCAACCTGGTATGTATCGACCACGATGCAGAGGGTTTCCTTGGTGATGATGGCAAGGGCGCTGCGGGGATCGATGAAATCGCTCTCCTGGCCGGCGTCCTCGATGGCATGGATCAGACTGGTGGCCAGGGTGGCCTCCCGCTTGACCGCAATGACCGCCGGCACATCGCAGATCTTGCAGATTCGCAGAACACCTTCGGCTGAGCCGATGGCGTCCAGATCGCTCATCCGGTGGCCCATAATCACCACATGGTCGGCGGCTTTGATGAGCTCCACCAGGGCTTCGGCCACAATCCGGCTGCGGACCTTGCTCCGCTTTTCGACGCCATGGCTGACGCCGCCGTAGAAGGTGAAGCCGTCGGGGGTCATCTCGGCGGCCTGGTCGCCGCCGCGGCCCTGGGCCATGTCCAGAGCCTGGACCGCCATCTCCTGGGCCTCGTGGAGGGTGGGGGCCCGCCGGCCGATGCCAATCGAAATGGACAGGTTGACGCTGGGCTCCAGCGCCCGGATTTTATCTAGCACATCATAGCCCTGCTGGGCAAACTGCTCCAGCTGACGTTCTTCCACCACCGCAATATAGCGGCCGTTGGCCACCCGGCGGAGAAAGCCGGTGCCCCGGGCAATCATTGCCTCGATGGTCCGGTTGATCTGTTCCAGCAGACGGGCGCTCTCGCTGTCCAGCATGTCGCTGAACACGTCGTCATAGCCGTCCACCGAGAAAATCATATAGCCGGGGCGGCTGGCTTTGTATTCATTTTCGATTTTGCGCAGGGCGGTCTCGTCATTGAGGATGAGAATGCTGGTTTTTTCCTCCCCTTCCCCGTCCACCGTGGAGGCATGAATCCGCCATACGCCGCTGGCACAGGCCAGGACCTGGCCGTCGGGGGTGCCGCACTGGGCCAGCTCCAGGCCGGGCAAAATCTTGTTGACCCGGCCCACCAGCTGATCCCCGCCGTTCAGGACATCATCCCGAAACGGAATGTTGTACCACACCACCGTATCCCCGCTGAGCAGGGCCGCCGGCTGGGACAGGGATGCCAGGCTGTACTGGGTCTTGGAATTTTCAAAGCTGGTACCGGTGACCCACCGCGCCGCCCAGCGGCGCACCCGGTACCGGGATACGACGATCAGCACGGCGCACAGAACAATGACCACCAGCAGCACCGGCCAGACAGCAGGCTGCACCATCAGCAGCAGCAACAGCAAGACCGCTGCCAGCAATGCAAAGCCCACTGTAAACATTTCCAGTGTCCATCTGGGTTTTCGCTTCATGGCGGATGCCTCTCTTCCATCTCTCCCGGAAAGGGAATTCCCTGCCCGGGGCGCCTGTCATCAGACTTCCATCAGAACAGGCAGAATCATCGGGCTGCGCTTGGTGCGCCGGTAAATATAACTGCTCAGCGCCTCCCGCATCCGGGTCTTGACGCTGTTCCAGTCCCGGACATGCTCTTCCACACAGCGGTTCAGGGCCATCTCGACGGTGCTCTGGGCGCCGTCCATCAGGCTTTCGTTTTCCCGCACATACACAAATCCGCGGCTCACCAGGTCGGGACCGGCCAGAACCTTGCCGGTTTTGCTGTCCACGGTGGCCACAATGATGACCAGGCCGTCCTCGGACAGGTGCTTGCGGTCCCGGAGCACCACATTGCCCACGTCGCCCACGCCCAGGCCGTCCACCATCACCGCGCCGGCGGTCACCGGGTCGCCCAGCTTGATCTCGTCCTGGGTCAGGATGACGTTGGAGCCATTCTCGGCAATCAGAATGTTGTTGTGGGGAATCCCCAGGCTGGCCGCCGTCAGGGCATGCTTTTTCAGCTGCTTGTATTCGCCGTGGACCGGCAGGAAATACTTGGGTTTGGTCAGGGTGAGCATCAGTTTCTGTTCTTCCTGGCAGGCGTGGCCCGAGACGTGCACATCGTACATGCTCTCATAGATGACCTCGGCGCCCAGCAGCAGCAGGCCGTTGACAATCTTGGTGACGCTCTTTTCGTTGCCGGGGATGGGGTTGGCCGAGATGATGATGAAATCTCCCGGTCCCACCCGCACCTGGCGGTGGCTGCAGGATGCCATCCGGGACAGGGCGCTCAGGGGCTCGCCCTGGCTACCGGTGGTAATCAGAACCACTTCCTCGGGGGCATAGCGGTTCAGCTCATCGATGCTGATGAGGGTGCCCTCCGGGATGTGCATATAGCCCAGCTCCTGGGCCATGGCGGTGTTGTTCACCATGCTCCGGCCGCTGAAGGCCACCTTCCGCCCTTCCTGGACCGCCAGCTCGATGATCTGCTGGATGCGGTAGATATTGGAGGCGAAGGTCGCAATGATGATCCGCTTGTTCCGGGCCTGGGTGAACAGGTTGTGAACGCCGGCGGCCACCTTCTGCTCGGTGGCGGTGAAACCGGGACGCTCGGCGTTGGTGGAATCACTCAGCAGGGCCAGCACGCCGCGGCGGCCATATTCGGCCAGGGTGGTCAGATCGGTGGGTCCGCAGGCCAGGGGAGTGTAATCGATCTTGAAGTCGCCGGTCTGGATGATGACGCCCGCCGGGCTGTCAATGGCAAAGCCCACCGCATCGGGAATGGAGTGATTGACATGGATGGGCTCCACCGTGAAGCATCCCAGATGCAGCTTCTGCTTGGGGGTGATCTCCACAAAGTGGGTCCGGCCGGCCAGATTGAACTCCTCCAGCTTGTTCCGAATCAGACCCAGGGTCAGTTTGGTGCCGTAGACCGGCAGATCGATTTTCTGGAGCAGATAGGGAATACTGCCGATGTGGTCCTCATGGCCGTGGGTAATCAGCAGGCCCTTGATCTTGTCCTTGTTCTGGATCACAAAGGTGAAATCGGGGATGACCATGTCCACGCCGTACATCTCACTGTCGGGAAAGACCAGGCCGCAGTCCACGATGATCATGTCGCCGCAGCACTCATAGACGGTCATATTTTTGCCCACTTCGCCCAGGCCGCCCAGGGGATAGATGTGAATCGGGACGTTGCCCTTGCTGGCGTTTTGGGGACGCCGGGGGCGCCGGGTATACATGGGACGGCGGGGCCGCTGCATCCGACCCTCACTGCCGGGGTTGTTCCGTCTTGCGCTGCCCGACGGGCTGCCAGTATTCTCTTTTGCCTGTGCCATTTGTACCTCCAAAACAAATGCGGCCGGGCGATGCCCATGCCGACGGGGAGGCCGCAGCATACCGCCCGGTCTCCGGTAAAAACGTATTTATAAAAAGCCGGTCTCCGGCTCTATGATTGATGTTTTGCCCCTCCGAAACCTCTTTGTGACAGCCTGCACGGTCCATCTGCTCAATGCGACCGCGGCCGGTCCCGGGGAGGGCGGGCGCATACCGTACATGCACCCTTCCGCGCTTCCTATTTGGAACAATTATAGTATCTGCACCCGCTTTTGTCAATTCAAGCTTGGGCGACCCGGTCACCAAATATACCTCCCCCCAGCAGACAGAATCTCACCGGGCGGCCAGCATTGTTCGCAGCAGCGACAGATTGCGGCGCCGGATGCCGGATTTTTCCAGGCTTCGCCCTGGATTTGGTCTTGACAGAACCGGGCCTCAGCCTCTAATATAAAGGACAGGAAACCTTTTACTTTTTTTGCAGGAGAACAGAATGAAAAAGGTTGAGATCTACACCGACGGCGCATGCAGCGGCAATCCCGGCCCGGGCGGCTGGGGAGCGGTGCTGCGGTACCGCAGCGGCGAAAAAGTCTATGAAAAGGAGCTGAGCGGCGGGGATGCTTCCACCACCAACAACCGGATGGAGCTGACCGCCTTCATTGAGGCCTTGGGTCTGCTGAAAGAGCCCTGTGAAGTCCGCTTTTGTTCCGACAGCCAGTATGTCATCAACGGGCTGGAAAAGGGCTGGGCCAAATCCTGGCGGGCCCGGGGCTGGAAAAAGGCCGACAAATCCCCCGCGCTGAATCCCGATCTGTGGGAAAAGGCGCTGGAGCTGGCCGAAAAACACACCATCACCTACGTCTGGGTCAAAGGTCACGCAGGGCACCCCGAAAACGAGCGGTGCGATCAGCTGGCCGTGGCCCAGAGCAAAGCACATGGCGGGAGGCAGAATTGAGCTATGAGTGACACTTTATTGCCCGGCAGCGGGTTTGACACCTACGAGGAGCAGGACAAGGTTCTGGTAGGGATGAGCGGCGGGGTGGATTCCAGTGTGACGGTCCGCATCCTGCAGCAGCAGGGATTCGCGGTCACCGGCGCGGTGATCCGGTTTTCCGAGGCCCACGCCGGGGCGGTGGAAGCCGCCCAGCGGGCCGCCCAGCAGATGGGGATCGACTGCATCGTCCTGGACGCCCAGGAACTGTTTGAGCGGGAGGTGGTAGGCCCCTTCTGTGCCGACTACTGCGCCGGCCGAACCCCCAATCCCTGCGTCCGCTGCAATCCGGCGGTCAAATTCACCGCCCTGCTGGCGGCGGCCGACCGGCTGGGGATTCAGTATATCGCCACCGGACACTATGCCCGGGTGGAGACCGACGCCGACGGCGTCAGCCGAATCCATCTGCCCGAGAGCGCGGCCCGGGATCAAAGCTATATGCTCAGCCGGCTGGATCAGGCGGTCCTGGGCCGTCTCATCCTTCCTCTGGGCGAATTTGAAAAGGACGATGTCCGGGAAATGGCCCGGGAGTTCGGTCTGGACTGTGCCGACACCCCCGACAGCATGGAGATTTGCTTCATTCCCAGCGGAGACTATGCCGCCTATATTGAGGAGCGGGGCCTGTCCGGCAAGGCGGGACGGTTCATCTCCCCCGACGGAGAGGACCTGGGCCCCCACAAGGGTGTCCTGCACTACACGGTGGGCCAGCGCAAAGGTCTGGGGATTGCCCTGGGCGAGCCTGTATTCATCCGGTCCATCCTGGACAACGGGGATATTCAGCTGGCCCGCTCCGGGGAGGAATACTTCACCGCCGTGACGCTGGCCGATCTGGTCACCCCCGACGGCTCTCCCCTGCCCGCCGGGACCTACCTGGTCAAGGTACGCAGCGCCGCCAAGGCCCAGCCCGCCTACTACAACGGGGAAAACACCCTGGTCTTTGAGGAGCCGGTCCGGGCCCCGGCCCCCGGCCAGACCGCCGCTTTTTACCGCGGCGATGCCGTCGTGGGCAGCGGCTTCATCCTGCGGGCCGAATAACACCAGCAAAAAAGAACCCCGCTGCATCCGGGCATCCCGGGCGGCGGGGTTCTTCGTTTGTACCTTTTATGCCTGGGGCGGATTCACAATACTCCGCCAGTCGAGGTCGCCGCGCTCCAAACCGTGGATCAGCACCTCGGCGGTGGCGATGTTGGTCGCCATCGGAATATTATGTACGTCACACAGACGCAGCAGGGTCATTTCGTTGGGCTCACTGGGCTTGGCATTGATCGGGTCCCGGAAGAAGATGAGCAGGTCAATCTCATTGCATGCAATGCGGGCCGCGATCTGTTGGTCACCGCCCTGCTTGCCCGACAGAAACCGCTTGACGGGCAGGCCGGTCGCCTCTGCGATCAGCTTCCCGGTTGTGCCGGTGGCTACAAGCTGGTTCTGGCTGAGGATACGGCAATACGCCGTACAGAACTGCACCATCAATTCTTTCTTAGAGTCATGTGCGATCAGCGCAATCGTCATCCGTATCCATCTCCTTTGCCTAGACTCTCAAATCAATACCAAGTAAACGTGCTGCCATTCCAATCATAATGTTACCACATTTTTCTCAGAATAGCAACCGTTTTTATACAGAACCTTCAATTTTTTTTAGATTAGAGCGAATTTTTCCATACAGATACGAAAAATTCTCCTTTTTTCGCGTCAATTATTCCAACAGCTGTCCCTCCTGGACAGGGGTCATGCCATTGGAGCGCTCAAAGAAATACGCGTTGAAAATATCCGTCACCAACTCGCCGGTACGGGAACCGCCGCCGCCGTATTCCACCACGATGCCCACCGCAATCTGGGGGTCCTCCACCGGGCCGTAGGCGATCATGGTGGAGTTGGTATAGTACTTGGTGGTGTTCCCCACCTTATACCCGTCGCTGCGCTGGGGGGTACCGGTCTTGCAGGCAATGGTGTAGGGGTAATTGGCCAGCTCGGTGATGGTCTGGGACACGCCCACCATGCCCTCTTCCACAATGTCAAAGGCGCCGATGTCATCCTCGATGACATCCACAATCTCCGGCTGAGTCTCTTCCAGCACTTCGCCGGTGTTGGTGTCCAGCAGGGCCTTGACAAAATGGGTCCGGTACCGGACGCCCTTGTTGGCGATGGTGGCCGCATAGGTCGCCAGCTGGACCGGGGTGACCACGGTATTGCCCTGGCCGATGGCGGCCTGGACTTCCAGAGAATCGGTGTAGTTGGCATCCTCCTTGGTGGTCAGGCGGCCTGTGGACTCGCTGACCTCCACGCCGGTGGGAACTCCCAGGCCCAGCCGGTAAGCGTAGGCATCATAGACATCACTGGTGGTCCGGCGGCCCACGTCATAGAAGAAGATATTGCAGCTCCACTTGAGGGCGGTCACCACATCCACGTTGCCGCTGTGGCCGTGCTGGGTACACCGGGGGTGATAATCTTTGTAGTAGTTGTAAACGCCGCTGCAATAGACGGTGCTGTTCCGGTCAATGATGCCGCTCAGCAGAGCCGCCACCGCCACCGAGGGCTTGTAGGTGGAGCCAGGGGTATACAGGCCCTGGAGCGCCCGGTTGTACAGGGGCAGGCCGGGATTGGCGCTGTACTCACTGTACTGGGTGCTGTAGAGGTTCTGGTCGTAGCTGGGATAGTTGGAACAGGCCAGGATCCCGCCGTTCTTCACATCGATGACCACCACCGCACCGGCGCTGGCGTCGACATCATAGGTGGCTGCGATCTGCTGGACGTTCCGGGCCAGGGCCTCGTCCACCGCCTTCTGAAACTCGCTGTTGATGGTCAGCATCACCGTCTTGCCCGGCTCGGGCTCGGTGGTGATGCTGGTGTCAATGATGACGCCGTCGCTGTCCCGGGTGATGGTCTCGACGCCATCCTGTCCCCGGAGCTGGTCCTCATAGGCCGACTCCAGACCCGAAATGCCGATGACATCATTCATGGCATAGCCCTTATCCCGCAGGGGATAGGTCACTTGACCGTTTTCGTCGGTGACACGCCACATCTCGGCGGTGATCTTGCCCACACGGCCCAGCACATGGGGCAGAATGGTGCCGTCGGTATAGCTGCGGACACTGGTTTCAGCGATCTCCACCCCCGGCAGGGTCAGGCTGTGTTCCTTGACGGTGGCCACCGTCTTATCCGAGACGTTCTCAGCCAGGGTGAAGTTGTTCACATTGGAAAAGGCTTCCTGTTCCATCTGGTAATGGATGCCGCCCAAAATCCGCTGCCAGAAGGGCTCATAGTCCTCCAGCTCGTACTTTTCAATCAGCCGGACCATCACGTCGTCGGCCGTGGCGTATTGCTGCAGGCCCAGGGCTTCCTTGACCGCCGCAATGGCGTTCTGATCGCTCTGGCTGGCAGGATCACCGGTGAAGGCATAGCGGCCGGCCCCGTCGGCATAGCCGATCAGCAGGCCGTCATTCCAGCTCTCTCCGTTGGCCTGGAGAATCTCCACGGCGCTGCGGATGGTCTCATTCAAATCGTTGTCGCCGATCAGCAGTTTGCTCAGCTCCACATTATAGCAGGTGGTGCTGGTGGCAATCCGGCGGCCGGCGCTGTCCACGATATCTCCCCGGGCCGCCGTGACGGTGAAGCGGTACTCGGTGGTGTTGGTGGCGCGGGCGGCAAACTCCTCCCCGTGGACCAGCTGCAGGAAGATCAGCCGCAGGGCATACAGCGCAAAAACTGCCAGGGCGGCGGCAATCAGCATGGCCAGGCGGCGCGCCACGATTTTATGTTCATCCAAGGCGAGGGTCCCCCCTTTTCGGCGTCGGTCTGTCCATCAGATCACGCCGTTGTCGATCTTAAAGGTTGTGCTGATCCAGCTCACTGCCCGATAAAACGGGATCGCCAGCACGGCACTCAGCAGCACGGTCAGCGGCACATAACAGATGTACCGCTCCAGCATATTGCTGTAGCCCGGCATGGCGTAGTAAAACAAAAAGTCGCTGGACAGCACCAGCCAGAGCGCCCCCGCCGTGACGAGGGCAAAGTTGGTCTGTGTCAGTTTGAGATAGAGCTGGCTGGCCACCGAGATCCCGAAGCTCAGGGCCATCAGGGTCAAAGCCAGCAGGCCAGCCGTCCGGCCGGCGGTATAATCCCACATCAGGCCGCAGACAGCTCCAAACAGGGCACCCGAAAACTCATCCTCACAGACCGCCACGGCCAGGGCCAAAGACAGCAGAAAGACCGGCTTGGCCTGGCCGAACTGCAAGAACCCCGGCAAAGTCTGCAGCACCGTGCAGGCCAGCAGCAGAAGAAAGTAGAGGCCCCATTTATACAGCTGAGAACGCCTGCGTTTGCGGCGCGATTCCATCCAACTCCCGCCTTTCTCAATCGGTTGTCATCCGGCTCAATAATCGGTGATGATGAAGGCCTGTTTGACGCCCAGCACATCGGCATCGGGCTGAATCACCGCGATGACCGATGTACCGCTGGCCTCCGGCTCGATGCTGACAATCCGTCCCACCAGGATATTGGCCGGATAGACGCCGCCCAGACCGGTGGTGATGACCTCATCTCCCACCGATGCCATGGATTCCCGGGACAGGTCGGTAAAAATGCACTGGCCTACGGCGGCGTAAGAGGCGTCGCCGGTGAGAATGCCATTGTCCCGGGTCCGGGACACCACGCCCGCCGCGTTGAAGCTGGGGTGGAGAATGGTCAGCACCCGGCAGCTGGTCAGATCGGCCTCGATGACGGTGCCCAGCAGCTGGCCCTCGTCATCGATGACGGTATCGCCCCGCTCCACCCCCTGGGTGGTGCCTTTATCCAGCGTAAAACCGCCGAAAGCGTCCAGCGCATCCCGGCCAATCACAAAGGCCGAGACAAAGCTCATCTCCGGGTTGTCCTCCTGGATGCCGGCCAGATTTTTAAAGGCCTCGTTTTCGGCCTTCAGCTTGTCATAGTCCACCAGCTGGCGGCGCAGCTCGGCATTTTCTTCCCGCAGCGTCTCGTTTTCCTCCATGGTCTCGTCGATGCTGGTGTACTTGTCCCACACCGACGACACGCCCCCGCCGATCAGAGAGGCTACCTTCTGGAACGGGGACACCGCCACGCTCAGCAGTTCCTGCGGGGCCGCCGTCAGCCGGCCATTGGCCGCGGCATAGGCCATCAGGCCGGCCAGAAAGACCGCCACCGCAATCAGAATCCTGAATTTCCAGGTCTCAAAAAAATCCTTCACGGCCTTCCTCCCCTTCACTGGGTGAAAAAGCGCGGACAGCCGGTGCCATCCGCGCTTCTCTTTTCATTGGTATGGTTATGCCGGTTTTGGGGCCGGAATATACATCCCAGGTCTGCCAGCCGGCAGAAGGCTTTACATGTGCTCGCCGTCGGTGTCCAGCACGTCGTGCAGGATATCCACATGGTCCAGCACAGCGCCGGCGCCGGTGGCCACGCAGTCCAGCGGGTTCTCGGCCACATGGACATCGATGCCGGTCTCGCTCTGGATCAGCTTATCCAGGCCCCGCAGCAGGGCGCCGCCGCCGGTCAGGGTGATGCCGCGGTCGATGATGTCGGCGCTCAGTTCCGGGGGAGTCCGCTCCAGGGTCTCCTTGATGGCGTCGGTGATCTTGACCAGGCACTCCAGCAGGGCCTCGCGGACATCCTCGGAGTGAACCACAATGTTCTTGGGCAGGCCGTCCACCAGGTTGCGGCCCTTGATCTCCATGGTCATCTCCTCCTCCAGCTTGTAGGCGGAGCCGATGTCGATCTTGATCTGCTCGGCGGTGCGCTCGCCGATCAGCAGGTTATACTTGCGCTTGATGAAGGCGATGATGGCCTGGTCGAACATATCGCCGGCCATCCGCACGCTGCGGGAAGCCACAATGCCGCCCAGGGAAATCACCGCGATTTCTGCGGTGCCGCCGCCGATATCCACAATCATGCTGCCGGTGGGCTCGCTGATGGGCAGGCCGGCACCAATGGCGGCCGCCATGGGCTCCTCAATCACCGACACCTGACGAGCGCCGGCCTTCAGGGTTGCCTCGCGGACGGCGCGGCGCTCCACCTCGGTGACGCCCGAGGGGATGCAGATGACCACCCGGGGACGGGCGAACAGGCTGTTGCCGCAGGCCTTCTTGAGGAAGTTCTCCAGCATATTGGCGGTGATGTCAAAGTCGGCGATGACGCCGTCCTTCAGGGGGCGGACTGCCACAATGCTGCCGGGGGTACGACCGATGACCGCCTTGGCCTCGGCGCCCACACAGCGCACCTCATCGTTGCGGGTATCCACCGCCACAACCGACGGCTCCCGCATGATGATGCCCTTGCCCTTCATATAGACCAGGGTATTGGCGGTGCCCAGGTCAATCCCGATATCTTTTGACAGAAAACTCATAGCGCAGCTAACTCCTTCTAAACTCCAGTTGCCTCAATCTCTCCGCACAGGCCGGGGGTTCTGCCCCGCCTGCTCCTATCTCGGAAGATCCCTTCCGGCCACACAGGCAGCCGGAGGGTCCAGATGCTATTCCCTTCCAAACGGCTGGCCCCCGGCAATGGTTTCCGGGCACAGCCAGTCCTCTCATTATTATAGTCACAAAGCCCCGTTTTCACAAGTCCTTTGACAATTTTTCCCCCTTTTTTCATCTTTGGCCTGCCAATTTTTCCCCTGCAAAGCGCTGCAGAAGCCTCACAGTCCGGCTGACCGGCAGCCCCATGATGGTATAGTAGTCTCCTTCCAGCCGGTCCAGCCAGAGAGCGGCCTGTCCCTGGATGGCATAGGCCCCCGCCTTATCGAAGGGTTCCCCGCTGGCAATGCACCGCTCCATTTCCTCTTCGGGGATGGGGAAAAAGGTCACCCGGCAGGTATCCACAAAGCTCTCGGTGGTCGTGCCGTTCGAGACGCAGACCCCGGTGTGGACCTGATGGGTCCGGCCGGACAGGGCCCGCAGCATCCGGCGGGCATCCTCTGCATCTCTCGGCTTTCCGAAGATTTCTCCGTCCAGTTCCACCACCGTATCACTGCCCACCACCAGACAGCCGGGATTTTGTCCCGCCACTGCCAGGCATTTGCCCCGGGCCAGGGCCTCGGCCAGGGCGGCCGGCGTGGCTGCATGGACCGCCTTTTCGTCAAAATCGCTGGCGCAGACTGCAAAGTCTTTGGTGTACAGACTCAGCAATTCCCTGCGCCGGGGACTGCCGGAAGCAAGAATCAGTTTCACAGCTCTGCCCTCCTCACTTGCCGGTGGAACCAAAACCCCCCGCGCCCCGGGCGGTGTCTCCCAGGGTCTCGGCGGGGACAAAGGCCGCCGTATACACCGGCGCAATGCACAGCTGGGCCACCCGTTCCCCGGGCTGGATGGTGTAGCTCTCCTGCCCCAGGTTCACCATGGGGACCCGCAGTTCGCCGCGGTAGTCGCTGTCGATGACCCCTACACCATTGGCCATACACAGGCCATGCTTGATGGACAGGCCGCTGCGGGCATAGACCAGGGCCACCGTCTCAGGGCCGGGCAGCTCGATGGCCAGACCGGTGGGAACCAGGGCCCGCTCCATCGGCGCCAGCGTCAGAGGTTCATCCAGCACCGCACACAGGTCGGCGGCAGCCGCTCCCGCGGTGGCATAGGCGGGCACATGGGCCCGGGCGTCCAATACTTTATATTTTACCGTGATTTGCTCCATGGCAGAACATTCCTTTTCTCATCCTATTTACAATGTAAGATCATCCGGCCGCCTGTCTTGGTTCAAGCGGCGGAGCCTCAGTTGGTGCCTTTGAAATACAGTCCCCGGGTGAATTCTCCTACGAAGGTCTCCGCATGGGCGATCTGGCGCAGAACTCCGGCGGCCTCCTCCCGGCTCTCGATGGTGAAATAGGCCACCCCGTAATCCACCGGCAGTACCCCCGGCTTATCTCCCATATACAGGGGGACGGGATTGTAGATGGTCCGCACCCCGCCTCCACACCGGACCGGAAACTTTTTGGCCTTCCGGTCGGTGAGAACGCCTTCCCGGCTGCAATGGGCGCAGTCGTGGATATTCTGGAGGGGACAGGCCCGGGTCAGCATCAGGGGCATATGACCATAGATCAGCGCACCGGTGGGCACCGGCTTTCCCTGACGCACAGGGGCGATGAAGGCCATCTCGCTGTCCTTCACCTCGGGCAGAACCAGCATGGCCGAGAGGCCCAAATCTGCGTAGACCTGGGCGGCCAGCGGATTGGTCAAATTGAGACCGATTCCACCGGTGAGAGGCAATCCCCGGCAGATGCGCAGATGGGCGATGTTGTTGGCCTCAAAACCGGCAAAGCCCATCTCCTCCGCTTGCCGGACCCGGCGGATGGTATCTGCCTCCACCCCGCCGAACATGGCCCGGGGCAGCTCCAAAATGGTCTGACGCCGCAGTTCCTGGGGAACCCGGGCCGCCTCGGCAATGGGAAGAATCAGGCGAACCGGCCCGTTGGGCTCAAAAGCTTCCGGGGGTACCTGCTCCCACTTTTCAAACCGCGCCCAAATCTGAGGCCGGGCCGGAGCTGTGCGCCGGGCCAGGGGCGGAAGTGCAATCGATTCCACCGGCCAGGGGTGAAGTACCTCCCGCTTTTGCAGCAGGCTCTCCAGGGCTGCGCGGCGGAGTTCATTGACGGCGCTGCCCGGCAGATACCAGGGCCCGCCGTCCATCTCAATTTGGATTTCCCCCGCCGCAAAGGGGGTGCCGCCGGTCTTGGACAGGCTGCGGCGGAGGGCGTCGGCGGGATCGTTTCGGGCCGGCTGGGGTTCGGTCTCCCCGTAGGCAATGCCGCGGTTGCCCTCGCCGTCGGTCACCGTCAGTTTTTCGCCGTCGGGACTGACTTCCAGTTTCATCTGAACCGGCACCCGGGGCCGCTCCCGCCGGTAGAGCTCCCGCAATGCAGGCAGGGTCCGGCGGGTCTGTTCGGCGTCGGCCTCGCTGCGGGTGCCGAACATGGTGCCGTCAATTTTGCCGTCCAGATACCCCGATGTAAAGCCCGAACGGCTGAAAGCGTTTTGAAGAACTTCCCGGTCATAGGCCAGACCGTCCCGGCCTGCCAGGCAGGCGTTGACCGCCGCCGCCACATACTCCGGCGTCCGTAGCCGGCCCTCGATCTTGGCAGAGGCCACCCCCGCCGCCGCCAGCTGGTCCAGCTGGTCGATCACCGAATTGTCCTTCAAAGACAGATGGTGAGCCTTGCCGGGGCGGCCTTCGGGCAGAGGGTTGGCATCGAAGGGCAGCCGGCAGGGCCCCGCACAGGAGCCCCGGTTGCCGCTTCGGCCGCCCAGAAAGGCGGACATATAACACTGACCGCTCATGCTCATGCAGAGGGCGCCGTGGACAAAGCACTCGGTCTCAATGCCGCAGCCCCAGGTGATCGTTTCGATCTCGGACAGGCTCAATTCCCGGGCCAGAATCACCCGGCTGAACCCCAGCTCGGCCATCTGGAGGGCACCTTCCAGGGTGTGAACGCTCATCTGGGTGGAGGCGTGGCGGGGCAGGCCGGGGGCAATCCGCCGGCACAGATCCGCCACCGCCATATCCTGGCAGATCACCGCATCGGCGCCGCTGGCCGCCACCGCCCGCACCGCACCGGCCAGCTGCTCCAGTTCATCCGCATAGACGGTGGTGTTCATGGCCACATGAACCCGGACCCCTCGCGCATGGCAAAAGCGGACCGCCTCGCAGAGGCTGGCGGCGTCAAAATTTCCCGCGCCGCTCCGGGCATTGAAGCCCGCAAAACCCAAATAGACCGCGTCGGCGCCGCTGTAGACGGCTGCGCGGAGCATCTCTTCACTGCCCACAGGGGCCAGGATCTCAATTCGTGCCATAGTTCTCCTTTGATTGTGTATCTTCCTCGGCCAGGCTGCCCATCCTCTTTACGGCTGCTGGTCCTTGTCTTTCTCTTTGTCTTTGTCCTTCTCGTGGCGGCGCAGCTTGTCCAGCTGTTCCCGCAGGGCTGCGGCTTCCCGCCGCAAAGCCTCATTTTCGGCCCGCAGTTTATCCTCTGCCGACCGGGCCCGGGCTGCGTCCGCAATGTAGTCCTGGATCTGGCTGCGCATATTCTCGGCGCTGCCGGTGCTCTTCTGGTACTCGTCCAGGTAATCCATGGCGCAGAAAACCGCTGCCTTGGTCACCGGCAGGCTGGGATTCGCCTCCATCAGCTTGCTGATGTCCCTGTCCAGCTTGTCGGCCAGGGAGGTGATGTATTTCTCTGAATCTGTGGTCGCGAAGGCATACTGCGCCCCCGCGATGTTGACACGCACTTTGTTTACCATAGCAGCCTCGCTTTCCGTTTTCTGCAACTGTCGGTCCGATTCCCGGTTGTACCGGTCATTTCTTGCACAAGGCCGGTCTTTTTCGGGCATAAAATGCAGGTTTTTACCCCCAAACTCCCCTTTCCTGTTCATACAACAAGTCCGGCAGAGAGTTTCTCCTGCCATTACTCCCCGAGTTTCCCCTCTTTTGGGGACCCGGCGGCCCGGCAGAAGTTCAGTTGTTCAATCCTATTATAATATAATCAGCCTTCGAGAGAAAGAGCAAATTTGAAATTCCTGCACTTTCAGCACAAACTTTTCCTTGAAAATATGGCGGATACGGAAAAAATAGCGCTTTTCCTTGCATTCCCTCCGGGAAGTGATTATAATAACATTGTTGTGTTATGAACGCGGAAACGGCACGGGAAGTTACCGCGGCATTTCCGCCGTTTTTTACTACTGTGTATCTGAGAAGCCAATGGCGCCGGAAGGCCCGTCCTCATTCCACCAGCTGCAGGCTACAGCACCGCCCCTCTCTTTTGTGGGGCGGATGCGGCCCGGGCGGGCGGTCTGGGCGGACCGAAAGACGCACAGAACCTCTCGGCTGCACCGAAGGGCGTGCAGCTGGCACCCGGCACCGCCACCGGTCCCCGGATGACGCCTATCAAACAGCTGCGCCACCCACGCCACGCCATATATGGACAGGAGATTACACGTATGACAAGTAAGGAATTCTCTACCCTTCTGCAGAACAAGCTGACCAGTGAGTACGGCGTTGATCTGTCTGTTGCCTCCAACCAGCAGATCTACCGTGCTCTGGCCCTGATCTGCCGTCAGATGATGAGCGACAACTACAAGAAGTTCCAGTCGAAGGTCATCGGCACGGGCTCCAAGCAGGTGTATTATCTGTGCATGGAGTTCCTGATGGGCCGCAGCCTCAAGGTCAGCCTGATGAATCTCGGCCTGGACAAGGTCTGCAAGGATGCACTGGCCTCTGCCGACATCAACGTCGACACCATCTACGAGGAAGAACCCGACGCAGGTCTGGGCAACGGCGGTCTGGGCCGTCTGGCTGCCTGCTATCTGGACGGCATGGCTACCACCGGCATCGGCGGCACCGGCTACTCGATCCTGTATGAGTACGGCATCTTCAAGCAGAAGATCGTCGACGGCTGGCAGCAGGAGCGGGCCGACAACTGGCTGCCCGGCGGTCAGGTCTGGCTCAAGAGCCACCCCGAGCAGGCCATCGAGGTCCGCTTTGACGGCGAAATCCGCGAGAACTGGGACCACGGCTTCCACTATGTCCAGCACCTGAACTACAACAGCGTCATGGCTGTGCCTTCCGACATGTACGTCCAGGGCTACGACGGAACCGGCGTCGCCAAGCTGCGCCTGTGGCAGGCCAAGGCTCCCGATTTTGATATGTCCAGCTTCTCTCTGGGCAACTACAGCACCGCCATGAGCAAGAGCGCTTCGGCTGAGCTGATTTCCAAGGTCCTGTACCCCAACGACAACCACGTCGAGGGCAAGATCCTCCGCCTGCGCCAGCAGTACTTCCTGTCTGCCGCTTCCATCGGCGACATCGTGCAGAATCACCTGTCCACCTACGGCACCCTGGAGAACCTGCCCGATATGGTGGCCATCCAGCTGAACGACACCCATCCCACCCTGGCCATCCCCGAGATGATGCGCATCCTGCTGGATGAGTGCGGCTTCGACTGGGACAAGAGCTTTGAGATCTGCCAGAAGGTCTTCTCCTACACCAACCACACCGTCATGGCCGAGGCTCTGGAGAAGTGGAATGTGGACATCTTCAAGATGACCCTGCCCCGGATCTATCAGATCGTGGCCGAGATGGACCGCCGCTGCCGCATCGACCTGAACAAGGCCTTCCCCGGCGACAAGGGCAAGATCGACTATATGGCCCTGATCGGCGACAACCAGATTCGGATGGCCAACATCTGCGCCTACACCGCCAACAGCATCAACGGCGTGTCCAAGCTGCACAGCGAGATCATCAAGCAGAGCGTCTTCCACGACTATTACCTGTATAAGCCGGCTGCCTTCAAGAATGTCACCAACGGCATCGCTTACCGCCGCTGGCTGCTGGGCGCCAACCCCGGCCTGTGCAAGCTGCTGGATGAGACCATCGGCACCGAGTACAAGAACGACGCTTCCGCGCTGAGCAAGCTGAATGCCTATGCCGGCGACAAGACCGTTCTGAACGAGCTGAACAAGATCAAGCTGGCCAACAAGGAAGAGTTCGCCAACTACCTGGCCAAGAGCACCGGCCAGGTCATCGATCCCAACTCCATCTTTGACTGCCAGGTCAAGCGGATGCACGAGTACAAGCGCCAGCACCTGAACGCGCTGAACATCGCCGCCCAGTACCTGTACCTGAAGGCCAACCCCAACGCCGACTTCATCCCCAAGACCTATATCTTCGGCGCCAAGGCAGCCCCCGGCTACTATATGGCCAAGCAGATGATTCGGATGATCTGCAAGCTGGGCGACCTCATCAACAACGACCCCGTGGTCAACAAGAAGCTGCGGATTGTCTACCTGGAAGAGTACTGTGTCTCCCTGAGCGAGCACCTGATGCCCGCCTCTGAGGTTTCGGAGCAGATCTCCCTGGCCGGCACCGAGGCTTCCGGCACCGGCAACATGAAGTTCATGCTGAACGGCGCCATCACCCTGGGCACCCTGGACGGCGCCAACGTCGAGATTGCCAACGCCGCAGGCCGTGAGAACGAGATCATCTTCGGCATGCTGACCCAGGAGGTGGAGAGCCTCAAGCGGGTGGGCTATCATCCCAGCTCCTTCATCACCGGCGACGACATCGCCAACGAGGTCCTGAACTTCCTGGAGCGGGGCTGGAACGGCGAGAACTTCCACGAAGTCACCTCCAACCTGTTCACCAATGACCCCTACATGGTCATGGCCGACTTCAAGGATTACCGCCGTGCACAGCACGATGTGCAGAAGCTCTACGCTGACCGCGAGGGCTGGGCCAAGATGAGCCTGAAGAACATCGCCAACAGCGGCGTCTTCAGCGCAGACCGTGCCGTTCTGGAGTACGCCCGGGATATCTGGCACGCACCCACCGTGAAGTAATCGCATTTTCATCCTTTTGAGGGGGAAGTGGTCCCGCGTCTGTACGCATGGGGCTCTGCTTCCCCCTTTTCTGGGTTTTGCGCCGGCGCCGGCGGCCCGGAATCTGATTGTGAAAGGAACGACCGACTTTGGATTGCCTGTTCAACAGCTGCGATACCTATTACAAGCGCCCCTTCGGCGCGCTGCCCGCCGGGCAGACCGTCCATATGGCCCTCACCATCCCCGAGAGCCTGGGCTATGTGGACCCCCACCTTGTCCTCCAAAAGGAAGGACCCGGAGACCAGCCCGTCTACTACCGGATGCAGTTCGACGGCCAGACCCCCGGCCTGAACCACTTCTCGGTGGATGTCCGGGTGGAAGATGTGGGACTGTACTTCTACTATTTCGACCTGTACACCGACTTCCGCCGGATCTTCTGCGGCAAGATGGGCGAGGGTGTCCTGTCCTGGCAGGACGGCAAGCGCTGGCAGCTCACCGTCTACGACCCGGATTTTGAGACGCCCGACTGTGTCAAGGGCGGGGTGTTCTACCAGATTTTCCCCGACCGGTTCTGCGAGGCGGTGGAAAACAAGCACATGCCCTTCTCGGACCGGATCTATCGGGCCGACAAGCATGCCGAGCCCTTCTGGCAGCCCAACGAGACCGGCGGCCATCTCAACCACGACTACTTCGGCGGGGACCTGAAGGGCATCCAGAGCAAGCTGCCTTACCTGCATCAGCTGGGAATCACCTATCTCTATCTGAATCCCATCTTTGAGGCCCACTCCAACCACCGCTACAACACCGCCAACTATCTGAATGTGGACCCGCTGCTGGGCTCCAACCAGGATTTCGAGGAGCTGTGCCAGGCGGCCGCCCGGTTCGGCATCGGCATCATTCTGGACGGGGTGTTCAGCCACACCGGCTCGGACAGCATCTACTTCAACAAGGAAGGCCGTTACGGCAGCGGCGGCGCCTGGCGGGACCCCCATTCCCCCTATCGTTCCTGGTATGACTTTGACCCCAAATATACCAACGGCTATCGCAGCTGGTGGGGCTTTGAGACTCTGCCCGAAGTCAACGAGGAGGACCCCTCCTATGTGGAATTCATCACCGGCGAGGGCGGCGTCATCGATACCTGGCTGCGCCGGGGCGCGGCAGGGTTCCGGCTGGACGTGGCCGACGAGCTGCCCGACTCCTTCATTGAAAAGATTCGGACCGCCGTCAAGCGGGTCAGCCCCGACAAGCTCCTGATTGGCGAGGTCTGGGAGGATGCCACCACCAAGCACGGCTTCGGCCACCGGCGGACCTATCTGCTGGGCAAGGGACTGGACAGCGTCATGAACTATCCCTTCAAGTGCTCGGTGCTGGACTTTGTCCGGGGCAAGCCCGCCGAGGACGTGGCCGACGAGATTTTGTCCATCTGCGAGCACTACCCCGCCCCGGCCCTCCACACCGCGCTGAATTTCCTGTCCACCCACGACACCGAGCGGGCCCTCACCGTCATCGCCGACGAGCCGGCCAACGGCCGGGGCCGGGAATGGCAGAGCGGCCGCAGCGTCACCGGTGAAGCCTACGAGGAGGGCCTGATCCTCCTCAAGATGGCCTATGCCATCATCTTCACCCTGCCCGGTGTCCCCTGCGTCTACTACGGGGACGAGATCGGGATGCAGGGCTACCGCGACCCCTTCAACCGCGGCTTCTACCTCTGGGACAGCCACGAAGAACGGCTGCGCCCTGTCATTGCCCAGCTGGCCGAACTGCGGCGGACCTGCGACGCCTTCAAGGAGGGCGCTATCCGGTTCCTGCGGGCCGAGGGAGGCGTTCTGCACTATCAGCGTATCGGTGAATACGAGGTGGCCGAGATCATCGCCAACCGCACCGAACACCTGATCGTCGAGCCCCTGTCCAGCGGCAAATTCACCGAGGTGAACCCCATGGGCTTTACCATCACGGTGGAGGAAATCGGCCACAACCCCAATCACAGCTATTACGATTATCTGTAAAGGCGGTGGGGCGGCCTGGTCGCCCTGTCGGAAATTCCAGGGATTTCCCCCGCTATTTTCAGCATCTTTCAAAAAATTGCATGCAATTTCTGCCCGGTCTGCCAAAAAGCGCCGGGCTTTTTTGTCGCAAACTCCAAACTTCCGGGCCGCGGCGGCCCTTCCAGACAAAAACCCTTGACCTCGATGGGTGAATTGCATATGATAGAGGCAAGGCGCAGCATATGCCGCGCCGGTTCACCCCATAGAGAGCGAAGGAGATTTTATGCTTCAGCCAATTGGGTGGCTGATCGCCACCATCGTCCTCCTGTTCGTCGAGGCTTCCACCTTCAATCTGGTGTCGGTCTGGTTCGCAGTGGGCAGCGCCGCCGCCCTCATCAGCTGCATCTTTACCGACAGCCTCAAGGTGCAGTCCATCCTCTTTGTCGCCGTCAGCTTTGTCTGTCTGCTGGCCCTCCGGCCTCTGGCCGCTAAGCTGCGCAAGCCTCCCGTCCCCACCAACGCCGACCTGAACATCGGACGGACCGCCACCGTACTGACCACCGTCACCGATGATGTCCCCGGCCGGGTCCGCCTGGACGGCGTGGACTGGAACGCCCAGGCCCTGCCGGGCACATCTTTTCAGCCGGGGGAGCGCTGCCGTGTGGCAGAGATCCGCAGCACCCTGCTGATGGTCGAGCCCGTCCCCCTTGAAACACCCATCCACTGACAGAAAGGAGCGTACCCCCTATGATTATGACCTTCCTGATTCTGGCCCTGATTCTTGTGGTCCTCATCATTGTGGTCACCAACATTGTGATCGTGCCCCAGTCCACTGTCTATGTCATTGAGCGGCTGGGCGTCTACGCCGCCACCTGGGAGGCCGGCCTCCATGTCAAGATTCCCTTCATGGAGCGGGTTTCCAAAAAGGTCAGCCTGAAAGAGCAGGTGGGCGATTTCCCGCCCCAGCCCGTCATTACCCGGGATAACGTCACCATCCAGATCGACACGGTGGTCTTTTTCCAGGTGATGGATGCCAAGCTCTATACTTACGGCGTCAACCAGCCCATCGCGGCGCTGGAAAGCCTGTCCGCCACCACCCTGCGCAACATTATCGGCGAAATGGAGCTGGATCACACCTTGTCCAGCCGCGATGTCATCAACTCCAAGATCACGGCCATCCTGGACGAGGCCACCGACAAGTGGGGCATCAAGGTGAACCGTGTGGAGGTCAAGAACATCACCCCGCCGGCCGAGATTCAGGACGCCATGGAAAAGCAGATGAAGGCAGAGCGGGAAAAGCGCGCTGTCATCCTGAAGGCCGAAGGTGAAAAACAGGCCGCCATCACCGCCGCCGAGGGCGAAAAGGAAGCCGCCATCCTGCGGGCCGACGCCGTCAAGCAGCAGCGGATTCTGGAGGCCGAAGGTCAGGCCCAGGCCATTCTGGCCATTCAGCAGGCCGAGGCCGACGCCATCCGCCTTCTGAACGAGGCCAAGCCGGCGGATAAAGTCCTGGCGCTGCGGAGCCTGGAGGCTCTGGCCAAGGTGGCCAACGGCAAGGCCACCAAGATCATCATCCCTTCCGAACTGCAAAATCTGGGCGCCGTGGTTCCCTCCATCAAGGAATTGCTGACCGACCCTGCGGATTCGGTCCAATAACCCCTTTCACACAGCCGGCCCGGGCAGCATCTGCGCCCGGGCCTTTTTGCGCGCAAAAAATCCCCCGCGTTCTCCTTTTGGGACAAACGCGGGGGATTTGCAAGGTCAGTGGTTTTACAGTTTCAGCTCATAGAGGTAGTTGGGAATTACTTCGCCGGTACCACCCTTGGTGAAAGAGCCGGTGGCAATAATCAGCGCCCCCACCTTCCGGGCCAGGGCGTTGGACGCCTCATTCTCCCGGGCAATGCAGATGGTGACGGCGCCGGCCCGGCGGGCCCGGGCGTAGTCGATCAGCGCCTGCACCATCTCGGTGCCATAGCCGTTGCGCTGGCGGCTGGGCTCCACCGCATAGGCCAGATCATAGCTGCGGCCGTTGTTCTCGGGCTTGAAGCTGCAAGTCCCGATCCGCTCGCCGCTGGCTTTCTCCACCGCCACCAGATAGCAGCAGTCCATGGCGTCTCCCAGGCTTTCGATGGTTTTCTGATAGGCATCCCTGTCAGGAATGTCCTCAATCCGCGGATCGGACAGCCAGCGGCCGGTGGACGCATCATTCCACATGCTGATGGCAAAGGGCGCATCTTCCGGCGTAAAACCGCGCAGATACAGGCGCGGCGTCTCGATGGTCTCGATCTTCATACAAACATCCCCTCCCATTTCAAAGGCCTTTTGAAGGGTCCTTTCCCGGCGGCACAGGCCCTTGGCCTGTCCCTGCAACCGCCGGGACATCCGGCAGACGAAACGCCAAAGCCTCACGCTTCAGGGTTATGCCTCGCCTTCCTCTTCCTCCTCGTCCAAGTCGATCAGGAACACAGCCTGCTTGATCTTGCCGCAGCCCTGGGCCTTGACGCCCACCTTATAGGGCTCCCCGGCCAGGAACAGGACAAACCGTCCCTCCGAGAGCATCCCGGCGGCACTGGTGGGAGCGCTGCCATGGGCCGGCGCTTCTCCTTCCGCCGGCTTTTTGACTGCAAAATCCCCCAGCGAGACCTCAAACATCTCGCTGCCAGCCAGATCGGTCACCAGGGTCAGACGGCCTTCACGGCAGGCAAAGTCCACCTTTTCCCCCGGCTGCGGGGTCATGGTGCGGACTTCCACTGTCACCTGGTCCCCGCTGATGCGGGTGCGGCCCTCGGGCAGGGTGGTGATGTCCCGGGCCATGATGTACTCGATGGCGGCGTCCAGATGGCTGCTCATGCCCAGATAGTTGGGCAGGTTGTTCAGGGTATCAAAAATCATGGTATCCTCCGTTCCTTCCAGAGCGCGCCGGCCTGCGGGCGCTCTATGGGCCAGTATAGCATAAAAACAGACTTGTTTCAACGTCAAACCATCCAAAAAACGACCGTTTTTCCCCTCGCTGCACCCGGTACGGCCGGGCGGACAGGGTGTTTTTTGGACAAAAAGACCGGCAGGGCCCGCACTGACCGCAGGGCCCCGCCGGAAAGGTTTCAGGGATTACTTGCTCAGGGACAGGACGGCTTCCTTGATCCGCTGGGCGGCAATGCGGGTCTTTTCGGCGTCACCGAAGGCGGTCAGGCGGAAATAGCCTTCACCGCAGCCGCCGAAGCCCACGCCCGGCGTGCCCACCACACCGGCATGCTCCAGCAGCCAGTCAAAGAAGGTCCAGCTGTCCATGTTGCCGGGGCAGCGCAGCCAGATATAGGGGCTGTTGTGGCCGCCGCAGTACCAGACGCCGCACTCGTTCAGGGCGTCGGCGATGACCTTGGCGTTCTTACGGTAGTAGTCCAGATTGGTCTGAATCTCGGCCATTCCCTCCTCGGTAAAGACGGCCGCGGCGCCCCGCTGGACAATGTAGGGCACGCCGTTGAACTTGGTGGTCTGGCGGCGGAGCCAGAGCTTGTTGAGGTTCATCCCGTCCCGCTCCAGCTGGTGGGGCACCACGGTATAGCCGCACCGGGTGCCGGTGAAGCCGGCGATCTTGGAGAAGGAGCAGATCTCGATGGCGCACTCCTTGGCGCCCTCCACCTCGAAGATGCTGCGGGCCAGATTTTCATCCGAGATAAAGCACTCATAGGCTGCATCGTACAGAATCACAGCGCCGTTGGCCTTGGCATAGTCCACCCACTGCTTGAGCTGCTCCCGGTTGTAGGCGGCGCCGGTGGGGTTGTTGGGGCTGCAAATATAGATGATGTCGGCCTTGACCGAGGGGTCGGGCATGGCCAGGAAGCCGTTGGCCTCGCTGGTGGGGGCATAGATGATCCGGCGACCGTCGGTGACGTTGTCGTCCACATAGGTGGGATAGACGGGATCGGGCACCAGGACGGTGTTGTCGGTATCGAACAGGCCCAGCACGTTGGCCAGGTCGCTCTTGGCGCCGTCGCTGATGAAAATTTCATCGGCTTCCAGCTGGACGCCCCGCTGGGCATAATAGCCCTGGACGGCGCTGCGCAGGAAATCATAGCCCTGTTCGGGGCCGTAGCCGTGGAATCCCTCGGCCGTTCCCATCTCCTGCACCGCATCCTGCATGGCCTTGACCACACTCTTTGCCAGAGGACGGGTCACGTCGCCGATGCCCAGGCGGATGACTTCCCGTTCGGGGTGGGCCTTCTGGAAGGCTGCCACCCGGTGGTTGATGTCCACAAACAGGTAGCTCGCCTTCAGCTCGTTGTAATGCTGATTCATCTTCATGGTTGTTTCTCTCCCTCTCTATGAATTTAGACTTCGGTTACGCCCTCACAGACGGTGACGGCCGGACCGGTCATCCGAATCTGGTGATCTTCCTGCACCCGGATGATGAGTTCGCCGCCCCGCAGCAGAACGTGGATATCCTCCCCCGCCGGGACCAGTCCCAGCTCGGTCATGGCTGCCACCGAAGCGCAGGCGCCGGTGCCGCAGGCCCAGGTCTCCCCGCTGCCCCGCTCCCACACCCGCATTTTGAGGTGGCAGGGGTCCAGCTGCTGGATGAACTCGGTGTTGACCTGCTGGGGGAAGTTGGGGTGCTTTTCAAAGGACGGGCCGATGGCCTCCAAGTTCAAAGCGTCCACGTCCTCCACCACCGTCACGCAGTGGGGATTGCCCACGCTGATGCAGGTGACCTGCCAGCTCTGGCCGGCCGCCTCCAGGGTGCAGCGGACCAGGGGGCCCTCCCCCATGTTGACGGCGGGCAGATCGGCGGCCATGGCGCTGTACCGGCCCATCTCCACCTGCCAGAGTCCCGGCCCGCACCGGCGCATCTGCTTCTGGCCGCTGCGGGTGTCAATCCGCAGCAGGTCTTTTCCGGCACAGGCCGGCTCATGGGTGTACAGCCATTCGGCTACGCAGCGAATGCCGTTGCCGCACATCATCCCTTCGCTGCCGTCGGCGTTGAAGATCCGCATGGTGGCGTCGGCGTCGGGCGACTGGGGCGCACAGATGCAGATGATGCCGTCCCCGCCGATGGAAAAGCGGCGGGCCGACAGCTTCTGCGCCAGGCCGGCAATGTCCGGCGGCATCCCCGCCGACCGGCAGTCCAGATAAATATAATCGTTGGCGCAGCCCTGCATCTTGGTAAAGGCCAGCTTCATAATATCCCTCCCGTTGGGTTTGTATCTCCTATCATTATAATGAGCCGGGGCCCTTCTGACAAGCACAAAGACGCGTTTTGACCAATTTTCCTCCCCGCCTTCTCTGGAATCTTAAAACAGGGCTTGACAACCGTGTGGCCTTACGCTATAAAGTAAGAGGAACTTTTGTGTACAGTGGCCGGACAGCGGACGGCTGCTCAATCAGACACTCGTAAAAGGAGAGAATATCGATTATGGAGAGTACATTTGAAAAGATCCGCGGCTTCCTGGCCGAACAGCTGGGCGTTGAGCCTGAGAAGATCACCATGGACAGCGACCTGCTGAACGATTTCGAGGCCGACAGCCTGGACATCGTGGACATGGTGATGACGCTGGAGGATGAGTTTGGGATCGAGGTACCCGACGACGCCATCGAGAACCTGCACACTGTCGGGGACGTGGTCCGGTACGTTGACAGCCAGCTGGCATAAGATCAGGCTGTATGGTTCCCGCTTTGGGGGTTGACCCTGCCGGGCGGGAACTTTTTTATTTACGGGCTCGTGCGGAACGCCGCGGCGTTTGGCGCACGGCCCATGAGGAGGATAAAACAACAATGGCAAAAGAGACGAAAAAGCTCGTACAGGCAATCACCAGTCAGGAAGAGAACTTTGCGCAGTGGTACACCGATATCTGCCTCAAGGCGGAACTGGTGGAGTACTCCAGCGTGAAGGGCTTCATCATCCTGCGGCCCTACGGCCAGGCCATCTGGGAGAACATCCAGAAGAATCTGGATGCCCGCTTCAAGGCCACCGGCCACGAAAACGTGGCCATGCCGGTGCTGATCCCCGAGAGCCTGCTGAAGAAGGAAGGCGACCTGGTCAACGGCTTCGCCCCCGAGGTGGCATGGGTCACCATGGGCGGCAGCGACGAACTGGAAGAGCGGCTGGCCGTCCGGCCCACCAGCGAGACCATGTTCTGTGACCACTGGTCCCGGGTCCTGCACAGCTATCGCGAACTGCCCATGAAGTACAACCAGTGGTGCAGCGTCGTCCGGTGGGAAAAGACCACCCGTCCCTTCCTGCGCAGCCGCGAATTCTGGTGGCAGGAAGGCCATACCATCCATGAGACCGCCGAAGAGGCCGAGGCCGAGACCATGGCACAGCTGAACTGCTACGCCAGCTTCTGCGAGGACGACCTGGCCATCCCCGTGGTGAAGGGCCGCAAGACCGACAAGGAGAAGTTTGCCGGCGCCGAGGCCACCTACACCATCGAGGCCATGATGAAGGACGGCAAGGCCCTCCAGAGCGGCACCAGCCACTACTTTGGCGACAAGTTCAGCCGCGCCTACGATGTCACCTTCACCGGCCGGGACAACCAGCTGCACTATCCGTTCCAGACCAGCTGGGGCGTGTCCACCCGCCTGGTGGGCGCCATCATCATGACCCACGGCGATGACGACGGCCTGATTCTGCCCCCGGCCATTGCCCCCTGGCAGGTGGTGGTGGTGCCCATCGCCCCCCACAAGCCCGGCGTCGCCGAAAAGGCCGCCGAGGTGGCCGCCTCCATCTCCAAGTATGCCCGGGTCAAGCTGGATGACAGCGACAACGCCCCCGGCTGGAAGTTCAGCCAGTGGGAGATGAAGGGTGTCCCCCTGCGGCTGGAACTGGGCCCCAAGGACCTGGAGAAGAACCAGTGCGTCCTGGTCCGCCGCGACACCCGCGAAAAGGTCTTTGTCAGCCTGGACGAGCTGGAAACCGCTATCCCCGCCCAGCTGGAGGCCCTGACCCACGACCTGTACCAGCGCGCCCTGGAAAACCGCGAGAAGCGGACCTGGGCAGCCACCACCATGGAGGAGGTCAAGCAGCTGGCCGCCGAGAACACCGGCTACATCAAGACCATGTGGTGCGGTGATCTGGACTGCGAGCTCAAGATGAAGGAAGAGGCCGGCCTCTCCAGCCGCTGCATGCCCTTCCAGCAGGAACAGATCAGCGATGTCTGCCCCTGCTGCGGCAAGCCCGCCAAGACCATGATCTACTGGGGCGTGGCATACTGATTTTCCCGGCCTGATCTTACAAGCAAAACAAAGAACTCCGCGCTCTGGAAATCCCCAGGCGCGGAGTTCTTTTGTTTCATTCGGTCCAGTCGGTGCAGGGCAGGAATTCCTCCACCAGCAGGTCGACGCAGGCGCCGTAGCTCTGCATCCCCAGGGTCTGGCCGTAGCTCTCCAGAAAGGCATTGTAGACTGACTCCCCCACGTCCTGGATGAGGCCTTCCCAGCTGGCCCAATAGGCGTTGTTTTGAGCAAAATCGGCGAGGGCTGTCTCAGGCAGGCCCGCCATACTGGCCGAAGCGGCCGCAGGGTCCACCCGGTACAGGGCGTTGGACAGATGCAGGTAGCCATACAGCCAGCCGGAGTAGACATAATCCGCCCGGCCGCTGGTGATGGAGGCCATGATCCCCACAAAATTGGCTTCCTGCTCCGCCGCCACCCCCCGCTGATGGGCGAACTCATGGGCAATGGTCACCGGGAGAAAGACTTCGGGACAGTCCACATTGAGGGTGCTCTCCCCGGTCAGGGGACACAGATAGCCGGTGAAGCCCCAGGCGCTCATGAGTCTGGAATAAAAGGCGGGCTTGGCCTTCCGTTCCGGCCCGGCCAGAAAAGGCCATCGCCCGGTGAGGCCATCGTAAAGGCCGGCGGTCTGGCTGAAAATTTCCTCCCGACTCACTGCAAACCGCCCCTGTTCATCCCGGGAGACGGTGTCGGCGCAGGCGGCCACCTGCCGGGCAAAATACCGGGTCACGGCGGTGAGCTGTTCGGCGGAGACGCCGGGCACCTCCATTCCGGCCTTTTCGGCAAAGCTCTCTGCATAGTACTGGGTTCCCCAGAGGGCGCACACTCCCACATACCCCCACAGTACCAAAATCGCCAGGTGGAGCGCCCAGGCTCCCAGGGCTGCCGGATGGCCGTGGGCGGCATGCCAGAAGGCCCGGCCCAGCAGCACCAGCGCCCCCAGGATCAAAACCGTGGCGCCGGCCTCACAGACACTGAAAGGCAGCGGGTTGGTCACCGCCCCCAGCCCCCGCTTGACCGGCATGGACACCCGGTCCACCCAGAAATTCATGACCGGCCGGCTGGAACGGGCCAGCCAAAAGAGAACCAGGGCCAGCACCGCGCCAGCCAAAGCCAGAAGGGCGCCCCGATGGGCCGCCGCAAATGCTCTCAGGCTCAACGGTTGAAGGTGGTGCAGAGGGTTGTCTCCCACTTCTCGCCCGGGGCCAGGATGGCCGCCGCGGCCCGCTTGGACCAGGAGGGGCCGTCCGCCTCAGCCGCAGGCAGGCTGTGCCAGGGCTCAATGCAGACAAAACGAATCCGGTCGGTCTTGGCACTCCAGATCAGGGTATAGGGATAGCCCGCAATCCGGCAGGTGACATTCCGGCCGGTGTCCTTCTCGTAAATGCCCAGCGTTTCGCTCCGCAGGCCCGCCATGCAGAAGCTGTCATTGTCAAACAGGCGGTCGGTCAGCTGAATTTTCGCGGCATTCTTCCACTGATAATAGCACTTGCCCGACAGCAGGCCGTTGGGCCGGGCATCCAGAATCACCGGGCTCTCGGGCCGGTCAAACCGGAACTCATAGTCCTCGGTGGTGTGGGCGTCGTCAAAGGGCACCACAAAGGCCGGGTGATAGCCGATGCCGAAGGGCAAAGGCTCCTGGGCGTCGGCGGGATTTTCCACGGTCAGGGTGTGGCAGACCGTCTTGCCCTCCAGCCGGAAGGTGCTGGTCAGGACAAAATCATAGGGGAAGCGGGCGGCCTTGATGGCATCGTCCGACCGCAGCTCCAGCTGGATCACGTCCTCCCCCGTCTGCACCAGGGTGTGTTCCAGATCCCGGGCAAAGCCGTGCTGGCCGCCCTTGTAGCTCTTGCCGCTGTGGGTCAGGATGCCCCCTGCCAATTTGCCCGTCCAGGGGAACAGAATCGGAGCGTGGCGGCCCCAGACCGATTTATCGGCCTGCCAGAGCATTTCCTGGCCGGCGGCGTTCTGAACGCTGACGGCTTCTGCACCGTGGGTGTCCACCGTCAGGGTCAGAGATTCGTTGCGGATGGTTGCCTGCATGGGATAAACCTCCTTTTGTTGTTGGGAAATCAAGTTTTGATGGTGGTTTAAGTATACACCAGACGGCCCAAAAAGCAAAGTCCTATCCGCGCCGCCCACCGCTTGTCTTTCCGGTTGAACAGGGCCGCCCGGATGGTGTATAATCGGAGTCAAACCAATCCTTGCACAAAAAAGGAGGAACTGTCATGTCTGCATCCAACACACGGGGTCCTCTGGGCTTTGGGTTGATGCGCCTGCCCCGCAAGGGCCTCGGCATCGACATCGCCCAGACCAGCGAAATGGTGGACCTGTTTTTGGCGTCCGGCTTCACCTATTTTGATACCGCCCGAATTTATTACGGCTCGGAAGAGGCCGCCCGGAAAGCCCTGGTGGAGCGCCATCCCCGGGACAGCTACACCCTGACCAGCAAACTCCATGCCGGTCTGGCCCGCAGCGAAAAATCCGCCAAGCGCCAGCTGGAAACCAGTCTGGCCCGCAGCGGCGCGGGGTATTTCGATTATTACCTGCTCCACGCCATCATGGAGAACAACACCGACCGCTATAACCGTTTCGGCATCTGGGACTTTGTCAGGGAGCAGCAGGCCAAAGGGCTGATTCGGCACTACGGATTTTCCTTCCACGGCGGGCCCGAGCTGCTGGAACAACTGCTGAATGAACATCCCGACGTGGCCTTCGTTCAGCTGCAAATCAACTATGCCGACTGGGAAAACCCCACCGTGCAGGCCCGGGCCAACTACGAAGTCGCCCGCCGCCACGGCAAACAGATCGTCATCATGGAGCCGGTGAAGGGCGGTGCCCTGGCCTCCCCGCCGCCGGAAGTCCGCAGGCTCTTTGACGCGGCCGCGCCCGGCGTCTCTTATGCCTCCTGGGCCCTGCGGTTTGCCGCTTCTCTGGATGGGGTGCTGGCGGTTTTGTCCGGCATGTCCAACCTGGACCAGCTCAGGGACAATCTGTCCACCATGACCAACTTCCGCCCCCTGGACAGCGAGGAACAAAAGATCATCCAGAAGGCCCAGCAGATTTTGGGGCACTCGTCGGCCATTGCCTGCACCGCCTGCCACTACTGCACCAAAGGCTGTCCCAAAAACATCCCCATCCCCGAGATCTTCGCCGCCGCCAACAAGCAGCTGGCCAACGGCCAGCAGGCCGAAGCCAAAGCCGCCTATGCCGCAGCCACTGCGCCGGGCAGCCGGGCTTCCGACTGCATCGGCTGCAAGCAGTGCGAAGAGGCCTGTCCCCAGCACCTGCCGGTGACCCGTTTGCTGGGTCAGTGTGCCGGCATGCTGGAGCACTGACTCCTTCCAGCTCCCGCCCCCTGGCGGGGGCTTTTTTGGTTTTCACCCCGCCGGGCCCGTCTGCATATGCTGGGGCAACCCATACCATATGTAAAGGAGCATCAAGCCTATGGCAACAGGAATTTTGCGCATCCAGACCTTTGCGGCCCGGGAATCCGCCCCGATGCCCGGCGTCAGCGTGACGGTCACCGGCACCGATTTTACGACCAGTCGGGTCACCGATGACGCCGGCAGCACTGCCGACATTCAGATCGAGGCCCCCGCGTGCAGCTATTCTCTGGATGAGAACAACACCACCGTCCGCCCCTATGCCGTCTGTGATCTGGTGGCCGAAAAAGCCGGCTACCGGACGGTGACCATCGAGGGCATCCAGATCTTTTCGGGTCAGGTCACCCTGGCCCCCCTCGAGATGATCCCCGAGAATGCCCGGGTGGAGGAACCGGATGAGCCGGTGGTCATCCCGCCCCATCCCCTCTTTGCGGGCGGCGGCGGCAGCGGCCCCGCACCGGCCGCTGATCCCCGGGTCCTGCCGGCGGTGGTGATCCCCAAGAGCATCACCGTTCATCTGGGGACACCCGCTTCCTCGGCCAAAAATGTGACGGTGTCCTTCCGGGACTACATCGCCAATGTGGCTTCCAGCGAGGTCTACCCCACCTGGCCCGAGCAGGCTCTCCGCGCCAACATCCACTGCCAGATTTCCCTGGCCCTCAACCGCATCTACACCGAATGGTACCCCAGCAAGGGCTACAAGTTCAACATCAC
>CALWZL010000009.1 GCA_944385995.1 uncultured Faecalibacterium sp. | reverse complement strand
CGACATCATCCGCTGGTACAAGGACAGCGGCTACACCTTCTGCACCGTCTCCCAGCTCTATGACGAGCTGGCATAAAACGACACGCTTTAGGGGGAACCCATTTCTGCGCGCAGTCGCGCGGCAGAAATTCCTTTGGTTGCGGTTCCCTGCTTTTGCGGCGGGCGTCGTGGCGCCCTTGCAAAAGGCAGACCGCGGCCCTCTTGCGCTTAGCCGATTTTTGCGGCGCACCGCAGCGGGTGCTTGCAAAAACCGGAGCGCTGCGCCAAACACAGCTCCCTGTTTCGTCCGCAGGACGCGGTCGCTGTGTTTGCCCCTGGGGACAAAATTTGCCGCAGAACCGCGCACTCGGCTTTGCAGCCTCGCACACTCTCTGCGGCAAATTTCCCTGTAGGTGTCTCAGCCGTACGCACATGTCGTCCGGCTGAGACCTTTTTGATAGTCTGAGCCGCCGCCCCGGGGGCAGCGGCTTTTTTTGGCTGTGTGGGATGTCACAGGGACAGGATGGCCCAGAGGACCAGCAGGGCGGCCAGGAACACCAAGTTGGAGGCGGTGAAGAGGGCGAAGTATTTTCCCTTCCCTTCCGGTTCCTCCCGGGCGATCTGGCGGTAGGAAATCAGGCTGGCCATCGAGGCGATCAGGGTGCCCAGGCCGCCGATGTTGGTGCCGATGATGAGGGCCCGGGTGTTGTCGGTGAAGCCGGACAGCAGCAGGGCCGCCGGGACGTTGCTGGTGACCTGGGAGGCCAGCACCGACACCAGCACCTCACGGCCGGCGATGATGCCGGCCAGCCAGTCCGAAAAGGCCGGAATCCGGCCCAGGTTGCCGATGAAGACAAAGAAGGCCACAAAGGTCAGCAGCAGGGAGTAATCCACCCCTTTCAGGGTGACCCGGTCCGCCGCCAGGGCGGCGGCAAGGACCGCCGCAAAAGCCACCCCATAGGGCAGGACCCGGACCACCGACAGCAGGCAGACCAGGAACAGCACCCCGTACATCAGGACGATCTTCTGGTTGGCGTGGGCGGTGTGTTTGGAGGCCAGGAAGGGCCCGGCGCTGGACCGGAGATTCCGGCACAGGACCACCGCCCAGACCCCCAGCATCACCAGGGAGGCCAGGCTGTAGGGCAGCATCAGGGCCACAAAGGACCCTATGCCCATCCCGCTCTTGCCGTAGAGGTAGAGGTTCTGGGGGTTGCCGATGGGGGTGAGCATACTGCCCAGGTTGGCCGCCACCGTCTGCATGCAGACCACCGGCAGGACCAGCTTTTCCCGCATCTCCTCCCCCAGGCTGTCCAGCACTACAAAGGTGAAGGGCACAAAGGTCAGCAGGGAGACATCGTTGGTGATGAACATGCTTCCGAAAAAGCACAGTCCCACCAGCACCAGGACCAGCTGGAGGGTGCCGCCGCTGAGGGCCAGCAGGGCCCGGCCCATCCGGTCAAAGAACCCCTGCCGCCGCAGGCCCGCCATCACCGTCATCAGGGAAAACAGGATGGCCAGGGTCCGCCAGTCAATGTAGCCCAGGTATTCCCCGTCGGGCCGGACAAACAGCGCAGAGACAACCGCCAGGACCGCCGCCACCGACAGCACCGTCTCCTGCTGGAAAAAGCGTTTCAGTTTTGTCATAATTCCTTCCCCCTTACCCGCAAAAGGGAGCGGCGCAGGTTGGACGCCGCGCCGCTCCTCAGGGGTTTACGCTCTGTGGTTTAGTCCTGTGCGGCCGCAAAGGTGCTGAAGGCACGGTACGCCATGTACAGGTCGTTCTTGCTGACGACCTCGAAGGGCGAGTGCATGGACAGCACCGGCACGCCGATGTCCACCACCGGGATGCCGTAGCGGGCCACCTCGGTGGCCACAGTGCCGCCGCCGCCCAGGTCGATGCGGCCCAGCTCGCCCACCTGCCATGCAACGTCCGCTGCATCCATCATCCGGGTCAGATAGCCCATCTGCTCGGCGGTGGCGTCGTTGGCAGCGCTCTTGCCGCGGCTGCCGGTGTACTTGAAGAAGGCCACGCCCCGGCCGGCATAGGTGCCGTTCTGGGGCTCAAAGGCGCTGGCCCAGCTGGGATCGTAGGCTGCGGTCACGTCGGCGGACAGGCACAGGCTGTTGTGGAAGGCCCGGATGGGGTCGGCGTTCTGGCTGGCGCACAGCTGACGCAGCCAGTCATAGGTATAGGTGCTGCCCATACCGGTGATGCCGTAGCTGCCGATCTCCTCCTTGTCTGCCAGGACGCAGACGGTGGTGTAAGCGGGGTTCTTGACCTCCATCTCGGCCATCAGGGCGGGATAGGCGTCCACACGGTCGTCCTGGCCGTAACCGCCGATCATCGAACGGTCAAAGCCGATGTCGCGGGCGGGGGTGGCGGGGACGATCTCCAGCTCGGCGCGGGTGAAGTCCTTCTCGGTGATGCCGTACTTCTCGTTCAGCAGCATCATGGTGGCCAGCTTGACCCGCTCCTTGACCTCCTCGTCCTCCACGGCGTCGGAACCGATCAGGATGTTCAGCTCCTCGCCGCGGATGCCGTCGGACAGCTCCCGCTTGTTCTGCTCGGCGCTCAGGTGGGGCAGCAGGTCGGTGATGCAGAAGGCGGGGTCGTTCACGTCCTCGCCCACCTGGACGGTGACGGTGGAGCCGTCGGCACGGGTCAGCACGCCGTGGATGGCCAGGGGCATGGTGGCCCACTGGTATTTGCGGATGCCGCCATAGTAGTGGGTCTTGAAGTAGCTGAAGTGGGCAGCCTCATACAGGGGGTTGGGACGGATGTCCAGACGGGGGCTGTCGATGTGGGCGATCATCAGGCGGAAGCCGTCCTCCATCGAACGGGTGCCGATGGTGGCGCAGAGAACCGCCTTCTTGTGGTGAATCCAGTAGACCTTCTCGCCGGGAGCGTACTGCTTCCGGTCGTCATACAGCTGGTATCCCGCATCCTGCAGGGCCTTCTCGGCATAAACGGCCACCTCCCGCTCGGTCTTGCAGCGGGTGATGAAATCCTTGTACCCCTCGCTGAAGGCGGCCGCAGCCTTGCGGACCGCAGCGTCCTTGTCCGACTTGTAAGCGGGCTCATACAGAAGCTCTTTGGCCTTCTTCTGTGCTTCGGTCATTTCTTTCATGTTTCTTTCAACCTCTTCCTTTTTTACTCCCGACGGGCCGGGCGCGGCAGCACGCCGCGGGGGCCCGTTTCCTTTTATATACTGGAGCCGTACAGCTCCGTATAGCGCTCATAGCCGTGGAGAATCTTCTCCACATAGTGATTCATCCGGCTATAGGGGAAGGTGGGGAGGGTCTTGCCGTCTCCGGCGTAGTCCTCGTGATTCAACAGGCTGTCCACCGTCCCCCATCCGCTGTGATAGGCCGCCGCCGCGGTGGCCACGTCTCCGCCGTACCGGTCCAGGCACAGACGCAGGTAATAGGCGCCGAACCGCACCGCGCAGGCCGGGTCGTACAGGTCCGCAAAGGTGATGTCCTCCTCGGGGGCCAGCTTGGTCTTGATCCACTCAAAGGTCTCCTCGGTCATCTGCATCAGCCCCCGGGCCCCCACCTCCGACACCGCGTCCGGCTCAAAGCTGCTCTCGGTGCGGATGAACGTATAAATCAGCAGGGGGTCCAGGTCGTACTCCGCCGCGTAGGTCTCCACCACATCGGCATATTTGCAGGGGTAAAGCTGTTCTTCCACCTTGCGCACAAGGGTCGGCATGCTGACCAGCAGCACCACCGCCAACAGCAGGGCGATGATCTTCGTTCGCAGTTTCAAACCCGCTGAACCGCACCTCCTTCTGCCTCGGCCAGCAGCCGGTCCACCAGGGCCTCGGCCTGCCGGCGCAGCTGGTCCCGGGTGCCGTCGTTGGTCAGGACGATATCCGCCCGGGCGGTGAGCTGCTCTTCGGGGATCTGGGCATCCAGACGGCGGCGGGCCATTTCGGGCCGGATGCCGTCCCGCTGGACAATCCGTCCAACGCTGGTCTCGTAAGGGGCGGTGACCACCACCAGACGGTCCCACTGGCCGTCGATGACGCTGCCCACCAGCACCGCCCCGTCGATCACAAACAAGGGGCTGCCGGCCTGCCGGGCGGCGTCCTGGGCGGCCTGGATTCCCGCCGCGATGGCGGGATGGGTGATGGCGTCCAGGGCCTGTTTGCCCCCCGCCGTCGCGAAAGCCCGGTCGGCCAGCCGCCGCCGGTTCAGCACCCCATCCTCCAGGATATCGGGGCCGAACTGCCGGGCCAGCTGGGCCAGCACCGGCGAACCGGGCTGCAAAATCTCCCGGGACAGCTGATCGGCGTCGGCTGTCGGGATTCCTCTGGATCGAAAACATTCTGTCACCGTCGATTTGCCGCAGCCGCTGCGGCCGGTGATTCCCACCGTCATCATAGCGCAATCACCCGGAAAGCCGCGGCGCGGATCAGACGGTTGTACACCGCCATCGACACGCCGTCCTTCTGGGGGCAGCGGGCGTAGACCACCCGGTCCCCCTGCTCATCCAGGGCCCGCAGGCAGCGGAAAATGTGTTTGGACTGGTCCGCCCCGTCCCCTTCCCGGCCGTACTCCACGCAGGGGAAAGGCAGCTTTGCCGCCTCCCCGGTGAAGCACAGGCAGGCCGGGTCCTGATCGGCGTGGGCCTGGACATAGGCCTTGAACTGGTCAAAGCTGCCGCTCAGGATGGTGATGTCCGCCTTGGGGGCATAGTGTTTGTACTTCATGCCGGGGCTCCGGGCCACTTCGCCGTCGGCCAGCTTTTCCAGGATGGCCCCCGACAGGACCACTTCTTCCCCGAGGGCCCGTTCCAGGTCCTCCAGGGTGATGTAACCGGGGCGGAGCAGGGTGGGCTTCTCCCCCACCACCGAGATGACGGTGGACTCCACCCCCACGGCACAGGGCCCGCCGTCCAGAATCAAAGGCAGCCGGCCCTGCATGTCGGTCCAGACATCCTGGGCCGTGGTGGGGCTGGGCTTGCCCGACAAATTCGCCGACGGCGCCGCAAAGGCGCAGCCGCTGGCCTCGATGACCTTCCGCACCACCGGGTGGCTGGGCATCCGAATGCCCACCGTGTCCAGCCCGGCGCAGCACTCGTCCGCCACCTCGGGGCCCCGGGGCATGATGATGGTCAGAGGACCCGGCCAGAAGGCCGCCGCCAGCAGCTGGGCCCGCTCGGGGAATTCGCTGACCAGCCCCGGCAGCATCTTGACATCGTCGATGTGGACGATGAGGGGGTTATCCTGGGGCCGGCCCTTGGCCTTGAAAATTTTTGCCACCGCCGCGCCGTTCCGGGCGTCGGCCGCAATGCCGTACACCGTCTCGGTGGGCAGCGCAAGAATATCTCCCTGCCGCAAAAGGGCGGCTGCGCGGGCAATTCCCGCCTCATCCGCCGGGCAGAGAAGGGTTTCGATGCTCATACTTTCATCCGCTTTCCGGCACGGGGTTCCGTGCCTGTTCCTATCCTATCCTTCTATCCACTGCTGTCTTAGGAAAGCCGGGACAGCTTTTCGGCCTGTTCGTGCAGAATCAATGCGTCCAGCACTTCATCCAGCCCGCCATCCATGATTTTGTCCAGATTGTGGACCGTCAGCCCGATCCGGTGATCGGTACACCGGTCCTGGGGGAAATTGTAGGTGCGGATCTTTTCGCTCCGGTCCCCCGTCCCCACCTGGGCCTGACGGCCGGCGTTGATGGCGTTCTGCTGCTCGCTCTTTTTTTGGGCCAGCAGACGGCTGCGGAGAATCTCCAGGGCTTTGTCCTTGTTCTGGAACTGGCTGCGCTCGTTCTGGCACTCCACCACCATCCCGGTGGGCAGGTGGGTGATCCGAATGGCGCTGGATGTCTTATTGATATGCTGGCCGCCGGCTCCCGATGAACGGAAGGTGTCGATCCGCAGATCCTTCATGTCCAGTTCCACTTCCACTTCCTCGGCCTGGGGCAGCACCGCCACCGTGGCCGTCGAGGTGTGAATCCGGCCCTGGGTCTCGGTGTCGGGGACCCGCTGGACCCGGTGGACCCCGCTCTCAAACTTGAGCCGGCTGTAGGCCCCCTGGCCGTTCACCGCAAACACCGCTTCCCGGACGCCCCCCAGCTCGGTCTCGCTGAGGTTGAGCAATTCCATCTGCCAGTGCCTGGCCTGGGCGTACATGCTGTACATCCGCACCAGGCTGTGGGCAAACAGGGCGGCTTCCTCGCCGCCTACCCCGCTGCGGACCTCCACAATCACGCTCCGGCCGTCGTATTCGTCCCGGGGCAGAAGAAGAAGTTTGAGAGAATCTTCCAGCTTCGCCGCAGACTGCGTTTTTTCGCAGATTTCCTGCTGTATCATTTGTTTGAAGTCCGGCTCCTGGGCCTCCTCGCCTGTGAGCAGGGCTTTTGCCTGTGCCAGGTGGTCCAGCTCGGTCTGCCAGGCCCGGTAGGCCTGCACCACCGGCTCGGCCTCGTGGTATTCCTGCATCAGACGCCGGAACTCGGCCGGGTCGGCCGCCGTCCCGGGCTGGTTGAGCCGGTGGGTCAGTTCCTCGAACCGGCGGCTCACCGTCTCCATCTGCTGCTCCAGATTCAATGTGGTCCGCTCCTTTCTGCATCAACTGTTCCGGTGCAAAAAGGGCGGCTACTGCTGGCCGTCCGGGTTGGGCTTGATGACCTTTTTGATGTTCTTTTCAATCTTGACCCGGGGCAGCATGACCTCCCGGCCGCAGCCTGTGCAGCGGATGCGGAAGTCCATCCCCACCCGCAGCACCTCAAAGCTGGAGGCGCCGCAGGGATGTTTCTTTCTGGTTTGAATGATGTCTCCGACAGCGATATCCATGGACAGGCTCCTTTCTGACTGGCTGTGCGGCTCTGTCCGCTTTCGGGCGGGACCGCATTCCATAGTATAAACCAAACGCATGTAAAAAGCAAATACCCCACAAAAAATTCGCATATGCTGTACGGGGCCCCTTGCCCCGCCCTGAACAGCCTATGCCACAGAACTGAAGAAAGAGGAATGAAAGATGATGCAAAGCTTTAGAACCGAAGGCAATTACCGGGACGCTTCCCGTCTGAGCAGCGCCGAGCTGCGGGCCGCCATCGCCGGCGGGGAAATCCTCCAGAGCACCGCCCTGGCCTTTGACACCCAGCGCCAGCTCCGCTTTGAGCTGGGAGGCGTGCGGGGGATTATGCCCTTTGCCGACTGCGCCGAGGGCGCCGGCACCGGCGCGGTGCGGGACATTGCCGTCCTGACCCGGGTGGGCCGGGCCACCTGCTTTGTGATTGAGGGGATGGAGGAGGACGCCCAGGGCCGGCCCTTCTACCGGCTGTCCCGGGCCAGGGCCCAGCAGATGTGCCGGGAGGAATACCTGGACACCCTGGTCCCCGGGGACATTCTGCCCTGCACCGTGACCCACATCGAGTCCTTCGGGGCGTTCTGCGACGTGGGCTGCGGCATCAGCGCCCTGCTGCCCATCGACTGCATGTCGGTGAGCCGGATCTCCTCCCCCGCCGACCGGGTCAGCGTGGGCCAGCAGATCCTCTGTGCCATCCGCAGCCGGGACGCCCAGGGCCGGTTTGTCCTCACCATCCGGGAACTGCTGGGCACCTGGGCCGAGAACGCCGCCGCCTTCTCCCCCGGCGAGACGGTGGTGGGGATCGTGCGCAGCATCGAGGAATACGGCACCTTTGTGGAGATTGCCCCCAATCTGGCCGGGCTGGCCGAGAGCTGCCCCGACCTGCGCCCGGGACAGGCGGTCAGCGTCTACATCAAGAGCATCCTGCCCGAAAAGATGAAGATCAAGCTGGTGATCGTCAACCGCAGCCTGGGCCAGAACCACCGGTTCGACCTGCAATACTTTGTCACCGGCGGCCACATCGACCGGTGGGTCTATTCCACCCCCGAGAGCAAAAAACAGATCGTCACCGAATTCGCCTGCCCGGCCTGCAATCCGGCTTGAAAATCCGGCCGAAACCTTTTATACTGGTACAGGACAGGATTTCTACCGGCGGGCTCCCGCCCGCCCTCAGCATAAAGGATGTGAAGAAACATGGCTGAACGCGAAGCCTTTACCGCCGGAGTCCGGCCCGGCGGCCTGACCACCAGCACCGAGATTCGGCTGCTGCTGTGCTATCTGGTCCAGAACACCGGCGCCGTCTCCCAGCGGCAGCTGGAAACCGCCCTGATGGATACCCAGCTGGTGAATTATTTCGAGATCGGCTCGGGACTGGACGACATCCGGCGTCAGGGCCTGGTCCAGCAGGACGGCGAGGGCCTGTACACCATCACCGACAAGGGCCGCAAGGTGGCCGGAGAGCTGGCCTACGACCTGCCCCGCAGCGTCCGGGAAAAGGCGGTGGCCGCCGTCCTCAAGGCACAGCTGTGGTCCCGCAAACAGGCCGAATACAGCGCCACCATCACCGAGGGCGAAATGGGCCACTGCACCGTCCATTGCGTCATCAACCGCCTGGATGAAAAGCTGTTCTGCCTGGACCTGGGGATGCCCGACCGCCTCACCGCCGAACTGGTGAAAAAACAGTTCATCCTCAAGGGCAACGAAATTTATCAGCTCCTCATCAACAAGCTCACCGAGGAGGACCCCTGAACCGCCGCCCCCGTCTGACCGGCTTTCCGCCGGCCCGGCGGGGGTTTTTGGGTGCTCCGGGGGATGATGCAGGGCCAAAAAGTGTTCAAAGTTTGTTCACCTTTCGGACACGGTTTTATCACACCATACAAATCCTCATCAGACGATTGACAATCTTTCACCATCGTGCTACTGTAGAGGCGTTCAAAAGCCAGATACCAAATGCGATGAACAGGATCTGCCTGCCCGCACACCGCTCCCAGAGAGCCGCCGAAGATGGAAACGCGGCAGCAAGGAGCCGGCCGGCCATCCCCTGCAAGCAGCCGGTGCGAAAGGCCCAGCGCCCATTAGCACCCGCCGGAAGCCCACCGTTATCACAGGGCACGTGGTACAGGCCGTCGTGCCCTGCCGCGGCAGAGGGGCCGCCCCCGGGCGGCAAGCAAAGTGGTAACGCGGAGCATTCAGCCTTCGTCTTTGCATCCAGTTGCAAGACTGTGTGCACGGACGGGGGCTTTTTTCATCCACCGGCAGCTGGCTTTGGGCCAAATCAAGAAACAAGAGAAGGGGAAAATCATGAACACACTCGTTATCGTCCTGATCGCGGCGGTGTGCCTGGTTGCGGCCTACACCCTCTATGGGCGCTGGATCGCCAGGACCTGGGGCATTGATCCCACCGCCAAAACCCCTGCCGTCCGTCTCAACGACGGCAAGGACTACGTTCCCACCGACGGCTGGACCGTGTTCAGCCATCAGTTCAGCTCCATCGCCGGCGCCGGCCCTGTCACCGGCGCCATCCAGGCCGCGGCCTTCGGCTGGCTGCCCGTCCTGCTCTGGATTCTGCTGGGCGGCGTCTTTTTCGGCGCTGTCACCGACTTCGGCGCCCTGTATGCCAGCGTCAAGAACGACGGCAAGTCCATGGGCCTGCTGATTGAGAAGTACATCGGCAAGCTGGGCCGCAAGCTGTTCCTGCTGTTCTGCTGGCTGTTCACCCTGCTGGTCATCGCCGCTTTCGCTGACATGGTGGCCGGCACCTTCAACGCCTTCGGCACCGACGGCGCCCTGGTGGAGGCTGCGCAGTCCAACGGCGCCGCCGGCACCATCTCCCTGCTGTTCATCGTCTTTGCGATGATCTTCGGCCTGATCCAGAAGAACTTCCACCTCACCGGCTGGAAAGAGGCCGTCGTCGGCCTGATCTGCACCGTGGCCGCCCTGGCCCTGGGCATGCTGATGCCCCTGATCGCCGACCAGGCCACCTGGACTTATATCACCTTTGTTTACATCTTCTTCGCGGCTGTCCTGCCCATGTGGCTGCTGAAACAGCCCCGCGACTACATGACCACCTTTATGTTCATCGGCATGATCGCCGGCGCCGTCGTCGGCCTGCTGGTGGCCCATCCGTCCATGAACCTGCCGGTCTTCACCGGTTTCCACAATGACAGCCTGGGCGATCTGTTCCCCATCCTGTTTGTCACCGTGGCCTGCGGCGCTGTCTCCGGCTTCCACAGCCTGGTGTCCTCCGGCACTTCCTCCAAGACCGTCGAGAACGAAAAGGACATGCTGAAGGTCGGCTACGGCGCCATGGTCCTGGAGAGCCTGCTGGCTGTCCTGGCCCTCTGCGTCGCCGGCGCTTCCGCTGCCGCTGACGGCACCGCCGCCGTGGGCACCCCGTTCCAGATCTTCAGCCGCGGCGTCGCCGGCTTCCTGGAGATGTTCGGCGTGCCCGTCTATGTGGCCCAGTGCTTCATGACCATGTGCGTGTCGGCCCTGGCCCTCACCAGTCTGGACGCCGTGGCCCGCATCGGCCGGATGAGCTTCCAGGAGCTGTTCAGCGTGGACGACATGGCCCACGCCGAGGGCTGGCGGAAGGTGCTGTGCAACACCTACTTTGCCACCGTCATCACCCTGGTCTGCGGCTTCATCCTGACCAAGGTGGGCTACTCCAACATCTGGCCCCTGTTCGGCTCCGCCAACCAGCTGCTGAGCGCTCTGGTTCTGGTGACCCTCTGCGTCTTCCTCAAGGTCACCGGCCGCAGCAACAAGATGCTGTTCCCGCCGCTGATTATCATGCTCTGCGTCACCTTCACCGCCCTGGTGGAGCGGCTGATCGCCCTGGTCAAGGCTTTCCAGGCCGGCAGCGCCACCTTCATGATGGAGGGCCTGCAGCTGATCTTCGCCGTTCTGCTGATCGCCCTGGGCCTGACCATCGTGGTCAACTCCCTGCGGTCCTACTTCCGCGCTGAGCACAACAGCGAATCCCACGCCGCTTAATCTTTTTCCCGACTGAAACCAGAAAGCGCCGCCTGCTGATGCAGACGGCGCTTTTTTTATAAAAAATTTCCGGACCGGACGACATGTGCGTACGGCCCGGACACATACAGGGAAATATTCCGGCGAGAGTGTGCGAGCCGCAAGGCGAGTGCATGGTTCGCCGGAATATTTTGTCCCCAGGGGGATACCAGGGGGAAGGAATTTCTGACCTGCGAATGCAGGCAGAAATGGGTTCCCCCTGGCTGCTACAGGAGAATGCAGATCAGGCCGGTGCAGCCCTCGTTGATGACCCGTTCCAGGGTCTCCTGCATCCGGGTGCGGGCCTCCTGGGGCATGTGGAGCAGTTTGGCCTGCAATCCCTCGTTCACCAGATCGTGGAGGCTCTTGCCGAAGATGTTGGACTCCCAGATCTTGACCGGGTCGTCCTCGAAGTCGGACAGCAGGCTCTGGACCAGTTCCTCGCTCTGGCGCTCGCTGCCCACAATGGGGCTGAGCTCGGTGCGGATCACCGCACGCATCATGTGGATGGAAGGGGCGCTGGCTTCCAGCCGGACCCCGTACCGGCCGCCCTGGCGGACAATCTCGGGCTGTTCCAGGTGGAGCTCGTCGATGGAGGGCATCACAATGCCGTAGCCGGTGGCCTCCACCTGCTCCAGGGCGCTGCGCAGCCGCTCGTACTCCTTTTTGGCCCGGGCCAGCTCGATGATGCAGGGCATCAGCCCCGCCTCGTCTCCGATCTCCAGCCCGGTCTGTTCGCTGAGGACCTGGTAAAAGACCTCCGGCTTCAGCTCCACCGTCACCTTGACGCTGCCTTCGGCCAGGTCCATCCCGGTGACCGCCGACCGCTGGATGGCGTCGCAGGCCAGGGCTTCCCCGCCCTCGGCGGCCCGCAGGTCCTTCATCCGGGTGATGCTGGCCGCAAAGTTCAAAGCCGCCTCATAGACCCCGCTCTGGAGCCAGTGGCCGCTGTCCAGCATGGTCACCCACCGGGGCATCGCAAAATCCAGCTCCCGGACCGGGAACTCATACAGCACCGACTCCAGAATCTTTTCCAGGGCCGCGGCGTCCAGGTCCACGCAGCTCACCGGCAGCACCGAACGGCCATACCGCGCCTCCATCCCCGCCGCCAGCTGCCGGGTCTCGGGGGAGTCGGGATGGGCGCTGTTGAGCAAAATCACATAGGGTTTGCCCAGCTCCTCCAGCTCACCGATCACCCGGGCTTCGGCTTTCTCGTACCCCGCCCGGGGAATGTCGCTGATGGAGCCGTCGGTGGTCACCACCACCCCGATGGTGGAATGGTCCCGGATCACCTTCTGGGTGCCGGTCTCGGCCGCCAGGTCAAAGGGCACCGCCTCCTCAAACCAGGGGCTCTTCACCATCCGGGGCTTTTCGTCCTCCTCGTGGCCCATGGCCCCCTCCACCATGTAGCCCACGCAGTCGATCAGCCGGACCCGGCACTCCCCGCCCCCCTCCAGCTGGAGCGGCACCGCCGCCTCCGGGATGAACTTGGGCTCGGTGGTCATGATGGTCCGGCCCGCCGCCGACTGGGGCAGCTCATCCCGGGCCCGGGTCCGGGCGGCGGGATCGGTCAGGGAGGGCAGCACCAGTTCTTCCATAAACTGCTTGATGAAGGTGCTCTTGCCGCTGCGCACCGGGCCCACCACCCCGATGTAGATGTCGCCGCCGGTCCGCTGGCCGATCTCCCGATACAGTACAGGATTTTCCACGGTTTCCCCTCCTCTCAGGCGCCGGGCACCAGCAGGCGGCGGGCCGCCGCCAGGGTGCGGGTGTCGGGCTCCAGGCCGTTGGCCTCCAGCATCTGGCCCGGCGACACATGGAACCGCCGGGCAATGTCAAACAATTCCTCCCCCGGCTGGGCGTAATAGACCCGCAGGGAAATCTCGGGGTCGGCGGGGGCCAGCGGCTCCCCGATCTCGATGCTGCTGATGAAGGGCCGGCTCTCCCGGCTGAGGATGGCCCCCTGGGCCCGGACGGTGACCGTCACTTCCAGGGTTCCACCCGAACAGCTGGCCTGGACATCCTGGGCCGACAGCCAACACTCGGGGTACAGCTCTCCCGCCGGGCTCACCGGCAGCGGAATGGCCAGCTCTGCCGACTTGTCATAGCTCTCGATCTCCTCCAGGCTGTTCTGACCGAAGGCCGTCACCAGAACCCGGGCCGTCAGCACCGGGCCATCGCTCCGCTGCTCGACGCAGACCGGGCCGAAGGCGGCAAAACAGGCCAGAAGCCGGGTGTTTTCATCGGGCAGCGGCCCCGAACAGGTCACCGCGGCGGTGTCGTTCAGGGTGCAGGCCAGCTGTTCCGCCGTCAGGGGCGCCGCCTCGCTGCGGACCTGGTACTGGGTGGAAAAGGCGTCGGTGACGCAGTTCAGCTCATAGGGACGCCAGGCCCGCAGGTGCAGCATGGAGGTGGCGGTCAGCTTGCCGGGGCTGCCGTCCTCCCCCTCTGCAATCGCAAAGCCCACCGGCTCCACCGCGCACTGACACTGACAGTCCTCGGTCAGCCCCTCCACGTCCAAAATCTGGTTGAAGGGAATGGTCACCGCCTGCCCCTGGAGGGCACTGCTGCCCTTGGCCCGCCAGGCGCACTGGGCGTGGATTTCTCCCTTGACCACCGCCTTGCCGGTCAACAGTTTCAGCTCCCCCACCGCGGCGCTGCCGGTGACATCCAGAATCGCCGCCGGGGGCTGGTCAAACTGCATGGCCCCGTCCGCCGCGATCAGCTTGTCAAGAACTGCCGCCCGGCGCACCCCCCGCAGGGTGGCCTGCCGCTGCTGAATCCCGCAGTCGGCCAGGGCGGTGACGGCCTCGGTGCTGCACTGGGTGCACACCGACGCCACCAGGCCATAGGCCCCCCGCACCTCGATCCGCCGGGAATTCACCGCCCGGCAGTTGATGTATTCGGTCTCCCCCTCCACCGCTGCGCTCCAGGAGGAAAAGGCAAAGTCCGGCAGGTCGAGCGCCTTGTTGAAGGGGATTTTCTGTTCGGTCTGGCACAGCCCCGCCCCGTCCTCCCCCTGATAGTAGACGGTACAGCGGATGTACCCCTCCAGCGTCAATTTGCCCGGCTGCAGCTGCTTTTGCAGCACCACCGGCCGCGCAAAGCATTTCACAATCTTGAACACCTGGGGCAGATAGTCCGAAATCAAAATTTCGGTTTCCACCGGGATTTCCGCCTTGACGGTGCAGCACCCGCCGCCGGCGTAGAGAATATCACGGAATACCTTCAGTTCCATGGTTACGGCGCTCCTTTCCTGTCCTTTGTACAGCGCATGGTTCATTGTATGCGGGGCCAAAACCGGATAGAACGGCGCCAAAAAGCCCGCAGGACGGCCTTGCTGCGCCATCCTGCGGGCTTCTTTTCTGCCCTGTCAGCCTTCCCGGTCCTTCTTGATGCCGAACAGCATCCGCAGCAGTCCGGCCAGGCATTTGGGGCTCTTAATCACGATCATCTGCATCCAGTCATTCCCTGCCTTTCCATGGTTTCTGCTCCATTATAAGCGGGAACGGCTCAAAATGTTCCGGCTCAGTCGGCCCTGGTCTCCACCACCACCAGGGCCCCCTCTTTTACCGACAGGGTGATGCAGTCCGACCCGGGGGCGTACTCGTTGCTGACCCCCAGGGGATAGGCGGCGGAAAGCTCGGCATCCGTCAGCTCATAGAAGGCCCCCCGGATGTTCACCCCTGCGGCCTTCCCTTCCATCGGGAACACCGACAGGTAGAAGTAATCCCCCCTGGGATAGCTGCGGGTCTGGCCCGCCAGCAGGTAGGTGACCCGGCTGCGCTCGTCCTGAAGCGTGGCCCGGACCCCCCGCTTTTCCAGCCCCAGGCCGGTGGCGAGGTTGGCCAGGGTGTGTTCCAGACGGCGGCCCCCCAGACAGCCCAGCATCAGCACCTCCCGGAACCCCTGCCGGGCGGCCAGCTGGGCGGCGTATTCGGTGTCGGTGTCGTCCTTGACGTGGGGCAGCACCACCAGTTCCTCTCCGGCCGGCACCTCCGGCCGGGGGGCGGAGTCGAAATCCCCCACCACCGCGTCGGGCTGCCGGCCCAGCACCTGGCAGCTGCGGTAGCCCGCATCACAGGCGATCAGGTAGTCGTCGGGCCGCAGCAGCCCGGCCAGTTCCGCCCCCACCGGGCAGGCCGACAGAATCACACAGCGCGCCATACAAAAACACTCTCCTTCTCTCACAAAAGCGCCGCAGGGGCCTCTGGCTCCCGCGGCGCAGACTGTTACAATTTGGGTTCCTGGCGGCGTTCCCAGTCCTTCACGTCCTTCACCTCGTCGTACATGGCGCAGTAGCTGTCGTACCGGGTCCGGGACAGTTTGCCCTCGGCCAGAGCCGCCCGCACCGCGCAACCCTTTTCGCTGCGGTGGGAACAGCCGGTAAACTGGCATTTGCCCAGGTAGGGGGCGAATTCCGGGAAGGCGTGCTCCAGGTTTTCCTTGGGGATGAACCCGGCCCGCCCCGCCTCCAGGCTGGCAAAGCCGGGGGTGTCGGCAATCCGCCCCCCGAAGGCCTCGAAGATGGTGACCTCCCGGGTGGTGTGGCGGCCGCGGCCCAGCTTCTGGCTGATGGCGGCGGTCTCCCGCCCCGCCTCGGGCAGGAGGGCGTTGAGCAGGGTGGACTTGCCCACCCCCGAATTGCCGCAGAAGGCGCACAGCCGCCCGCTGATCCATTCTTTCACCGCGTCCAGGCCCTCGCCGGCGGCGTAGTCGATGCGGATGAAGGGAAGGGTGGACAGGGCATAGGCTTTCTCCAAAAAGTCCGCCCCGGCCAGATCGCCCTTGGTGCAGACGATGACCGGCTGGACCCCCTTGTCCACCGCGATGGCCGACAGCTTATCCAGCACCAGGGTGCTGGGAGAGGGCTGGGTGGTGCTGGCCACCAGGAACAGCACGTCCAGGTTGGCCACCGGAGGCCGGACAAAGACATTTTTCCGGGGGGCGATCTCGGCAATCACCGCCGCGCCGTTCTCGGTGGCCAGGGTCACCTGATCCCCCGCCACCGGGCTGCGCTTTTGTTTGCGGAAGATGCCGCGGGCCTTGCACTCCACCACCCCGCCGGGGGTCTTGACGTAGTAGAACCCGCCGATCCCCTTCATAATATATCCGTCCATCTGCCGCCCCCGTTAAAACCAATCCCAGGGCCAGACCGTGGGGGTGTCTCCCGAGCTGGAATTCCCGCCCTGGCTGCTGGAGCCGGAGGAGGAGGTTCCGCCGCCCCACAGGTCGCCCCACCAGTCGCCGCCGGTGCTGCCGCTGCTGCTACTGCTGCCGCCGGATTCCTCCGAACTGCTGGGCGCCTCGGGCACCTCGGGTTCCGGCTCGGGTCCGGCCGAGACGGTGACGTTGATCCGGGTGTTGAACTTGACGGTGGCGCCGGCCGCCGTCGCCTGGGCGATGACGGTGCCCGCCGGCTGGTCGCTGTAGGCCTGGGTCTGGCTGCCCAGGGTCAGGCGGTTCTGGACCAGGAGGGTCCGGGCGTCGCTCACCGACAGGCCCACCACCGACGGAACGGTGGTGGTGGTGCTGACCTGCTGCCGGCTGACATACACCACCACGGTGCTGCCCGCCGCCACCGTGCTGCCCGCCGCCGGGTCGGTGCGGATGACCGCGCCCACCGCCACCGAGGGCTCCACGTTCTGGACCACCAGCACCGACAGGCCGCTGTCCCGCAGCAGCTGTTCGGCGTCGGCCTGGACATAGTTGGTGGTGTCGGGAATGGTCACATACTGGGTGCCCAGGCTCACCGTCAGGGTCACCGTCTGGCCTTCCCGGACAATCCGGCCCGCCGCCGGCGACTGCTTGTAGATATAGCCCTCGCTGTAGGTGGAGCTGTATTCCTCCACCCAGTCGATGTTGATCTGGTTGGAGCTGACCTGGTCGATGGCCTCGGCCTCGGTGCGGGTCATCCCCACATAGTCCTCCAGGACGATATCCGCCTTCTGGTCCGAGATGAAATTGCTGCTGTTGTTCAGAATCATCAGGCACAGCAGCCCGCAGGCCACCGCGAAGGCCACCGTGATGCCCAGCAAAGACGGGACGAACACCGAGCGCTTTTTCCGTTTTTTGGGCGTCCGGGAACCGGCGCCGCCGGTACGCTGATCTCTTTTCTGGCTCATTGTCTGTTTGACCACCTTTGCAGGTGCTTCCTCCGTGATATACTTGTAGGCAAAAACCACATCCGGGTCCCGCACATACCGCCCCAGGGCGTCCAGCATCTCCTGGGCGCTGGCATACCGGTTGGCGGGCAGCTTGGCCATGGCCTTTTCGGTGATTTCCACCAGGGCCCGGGGGGTGCCCGGCGCGATCTGGGCCAGGGGCCGCGGGGTGTCGGTGATCTGCTTGATGGCCACCTTCACCGCGTCGTCGCCGTCAAAGGGCAGCTTGCCCGACAGCATCTCGTACATCATGACGCCCACCGAATAGATATCGCTCTGGGGGCCGGTGACCTCTCCCCGGGCCTGTTCGGGACTGATATAGTGTACGCTGCCCATGGCCTTGCCGGCCAACAGCTGATTTTCGGCCCGGGAGATCCGGGCAATGCCGAAATCCATCATCCGCAGCTGGCCATTGTCCAGCAGCATGATGTTCTGGGGCTTGATGTCCCGGTGGACCACCCCGTTGCGGTGGGCGTGGTCCAGGGCCTGCAAAATCTGGGAGATGAAGTGGACCGTCTCCCGGCTGGTCAGCTTGCCGCCCCGCTCGTTCAGGTACTCCCGCAGGGTCATCCCGTTGACGTACTCCATCACGATATACTGGAGCCGGTCGGTGACCGACACGTCGTACACCTTGACGATGTTGGGGTGGTGCAGCAGGGAGATGGCCTTGGACTCGTTTTTGAAGCGGTTGACCAGGTCGGGGTCGTGCATGAACTCGGCCCGCAGCACCTTCACCGCCACCACCGTCCCCGCCGGGACGGGGCCGTTCTGGCTCACCACCACCGCCTTGTAGACGTTGGCCATCCCGCCCGCGCCGATCAGCTCCCGGACCTCATACAGCCCGTCCAGCTTCCGGCCGATCAGATTATCCATGCTGCACCTCCACCGGTTCCATGCCCAGCAGAAGGGCGGTGATGTTGTCCTGACCGCCCGCCGCGTTGGCCGCTTCGATCAGCCGGTCGGGCAGGTCATAGAAGGGGACCCTGGCCAGCAGGGCCTCGATCTCGGCCAGGGGCACCGCATTGGTCAGCCCGTCCGAGCACAGCAAAAGCATATCCCCTTTCAGCACCACCACCGAGGTACAGTCGGGGGAAAGGCGGTAGTCCACCCCCAGGGCCCTGGTGATGATGTTCTTTTGGGGGTGGTGCTCCGCCTCCTCGGGGGTGATGGTCCCGCAGTCCACCAGCTCCTGGACATAGGAGTGGTCGTGGGTCAGCTGATGCAGCCGCCCGGCGTGGAACAGGTAGGCCCGGGAGTCCCCCGCGTGGCAGATATAGGCCCGGCCGTCCCGCACCAGGGCGCAGACCACCGTGGTGCCCATCCCGGCCAGGGATTCCTCCTGGGCGGATTTCTGGAAGATATAGTGATTGGCGTTTTCCAGCGCCTGGGTCAGGAACTGTTCCTCACTGCCGTGGGCGCAGTGGCTGTAATGTTCCTGGAACGACCGCTCGATGACATCACAGGCCCCGTGGGAGGCCTCCCGACCGCCCCGGGCGCCCCCCATGCCGTCGCACACGAGGCCCCAGGCCGCCCCGCCGGGCAATTCCCCCGCGCGGTAGTCGTCCTGGTTCTCGCGCCGGACCCGGCCTACATCGGTTTTCCCTGCAAGTTTCATAGGCTTCTCCTCTTATTGTTCCGTCCTGGCGGCTGCGTCCATCTCTTCCCGGCGCAGCTGCCCGCAGGCGGCGCTGATCTCGCTGCCCAGCCGGCGGCGGACGGTGGCGTTGACACCGAGGCTCGTCAGCTTGGCCTGAAAACGGCGGACATTTTCGGCGTCGGTGGCCGAATAGGGGCTGCCGTCCACCGGATTGATGGGAATCAGATTCACATGGGCCCCCATTCCCCGAATCAGCCCCGCCAGCTCTTTGGCGCAGGCGTCCGAATCGTTGACCCCCCGCACCATCGAATATTCAAAGCTGACCCGCCGGCCGGTGGTGTCCTGGTAGCGGCGGACCGCATCCATCAGCTGGGCCACCGGATAGGCGTTGTTCACCGGCATCATGCTGCTGCGGATGGCGTCGTTGGGGGCGTGGAGGGAGATGGACAAGGTCAGCTGGAGCTTGCGCTGGGCCAGCCGGTCGATCTGGGGCACAATGCCGCAGGTAGACAGGCTGATGTTCCGCATCCCGATGTTGACCCCGTCGGGGGACGAAATGATGGTCAAAAACTTCATCACCTCGTCGAAGTTGTCCAGCGGCTCCCCGATGCCCATCAGGACGATGTGGGAGATCCGCTCCCCGATGTCCTTCTGGGCGGTGTAGACTTCCGAGCAGATTTCCCCGGCCTCCAGGTTCCGCACCCGGCCCGCCTGGGTGGAGGCGCAGAACCGGCAGCCCATCCGGCACCCCACCTGGGTGGAGACGCAGACGGTGCAGCCGTAGTGGTACCGCATCACCACCGTCTCGATGCAGTTGCCGTCGGCCATCCGCAGCAAATACTTGACGGTGCCGTCCTTGGCCTCCTGGCGGCGCTCGATGTCGGGCGCGGCGATGTAAAAGGCCTCGCTGAGCCGGGCGATGAGGGCCTTGGGCTGGTCGGTCATGGCCGAAAAGTCGGTCACCAGCTTCTGGTGCACCCAGTGAAAAATCTGTTTGGCCCGGAAGGCCGGCTGGCCCATGGCCTTCATCTCGGCGGCCAGCTCCTCGACGGTGAGAGATGAGATACAGCGTTTGTGTTCCATTGAAAATTCTCCTGCGCGGCGGCTTATTCAGCGCGCTGCATCACACAGATGAAAAATCCATCCATCCCGGTGCGGCCCGGCACCGACAGGATGCCATACGCCCCCTGCTCCATGCCGGCGGGCAGAGGCAGCCCCGGCCCGATCACCCGGAAATCCGGCCGCCGGGCCAGAAAAGCCCGGACCTGGTCCTGATTTTCTGCGGGGTGGATGGTACAGGTGGAGTAGACCAGACGGCCCCCCGGCTTCAGGCAGCCGGCGGCGCTGTCCAGGATGGCCCGCTGGGTGTCCAGCAGTTCCCGGCGGCGGGCCTCGTCCAGGGTCTTGTAGCGGATATCCGGCTTTTTGCCCAGAATCCCGAGGCCGCTGCATGGCACGTCCGCCAGCACACGGTCGGCGGCGGGAAAGGCGGGATTGGGCACGGCCGCGTCATTCACCAGGGGCTGGACACAGTGCAGATTCATCCGCCGGGCGGCGGTCTCGATCAGGCCCACCCGCTGGGGGGTGTGGTCGCAGCTGAGCAGCCGGCCCTTGTCCTGCATTTCCTGGGCCAGGGTCAGGGTCTTGCCGCCGGGGGCGGCGCACAGGTCGATGACCGTCTCCCCCGGCTGCGCCCCCACACAGAGGGCCGCAAGCTGGCTGGCCTGTCCCTCCACATGGAAGTCCCCCAGCCGGAACCAATCGGTGTCGGCGGGGCTGCCGGCAAAATCGGCCAGCAGGCTCCCCGGCACCGGGCCGGGGACCGCCCCGATGCCGGCGACCTTCAGTTCTTCCGCCAGGGCCTCGGGGGTGGTGCGGAGGGGGTTGACCCGGAGGGAGGTTTTGCCCCCGTCCGCCGGGCTGGTGAGGATGGCCAGGGCCTCATCGGGGTAGTATTGGCGGAGAAAGTCCGCCACATCCCGGCCCGCCGACCCCAGCACCATCAGCCGCTCCACCTCGTCGGCAAAGACGGCGGTATCCAGATCATAGGCGCAGGCCTTGCGGAGGACCGCATTCACCAGGCCGGCGGCGCTGGACTTGCCGAAGGCGCGCACCAGCTTGACCGACTCATTGACGGCGGCGGCCGCCGGTACCTGCATCCAGCGGGCCTGGGCCAAACCGCTGCGGAGAATCGCCCGGACCGGCGGGTCCAGCTTAGCCAGACCCTTGGGCAGAAACCGGCCCAGAATATAGTCCGCGGTGGCCTGATGTTCCAGGGTGGTATAAAAGACGGCGCTGGCAAAGGCCCGGTCCCGGCCGGTGAGGCCGGAACGGTTCAGTTCGGCATCCAGCACCAGGTTGGCGTAGCCGCCCTGTTCCTGATGGACCAGGGCCGCAGCCGCCGCCCCCCGGGACCCCGCCGGCCTCAAAGGAGATCCCCCGCTTTGAGCCGCAGGCCCGCCGCGAAGGCGCTGCCCTCCATGGGCTTGGAGCCTTCCGGCACCACCCGCAGCAGCTGGACCGCGCCGTCGGCACAGGCCACCGTCAGGGGCTTGAGGGCGATCACGGTGCCGGGGGCCCGGCCATCGCTCTCCGCCAGGCGGCTCTCGGTGACCTTGACCTTGCGGCCGCCGCTGGTGACAAACCAGGCCGAAGGCCAGGGGTTCATCCCCCGGACCCAGTTGTGGATGTGCTCCGCCGAATCGGTCCAGCGGAACTCCGCCATCTCTTTCGAGAGGGGCGGGGCCAGGGTGGCGGCGGCGTGGTCCTGGGGAACCGGGGTCAAAGTGCCGGCGGCAATCTGAGGCACCGCCTCGCACAGCACCCGGGCCCCCACCGCGGCCACCCGGTCAAACAGCTGGCCGCTGGTTTCCTCGGGGTCGATGGCGATTTTCTCGCAGACCAGCACGTCGCCGGTGTCCAGGCCGGCATCCATCTGCATGATGGACACGCCGGTCTCGGCGTCGCCGTTCAGCACCGCCCACTGGACCGGCGCACTGCCCTGGTATTTGGGCAGCAGGGAGACATGCAGGTTGATGCAGCCGAATTTCGGGATGTCCAGCACCGACTGGGGCAGGATGCACCCATAGGCCACCACCACGATCAATTCGGGGGCCAGGGCCCGGATGTTGGCGTCCTCGCCGCCGTCCCGCAGGGTCCGGGGCTGGAACACCGGGGTGCCGTGGGCCTGGGCCGCCGTTTTCACCGGCGGCGGGGTCAGCACCTGTTTGCGGCCCACCGGCTTATCCCGCCGGGTGTATACGCCGCAGATCGCATGGCCGGCGGCGTACAGCGCCTCCAGGCAGGACGCCGCAATGTCCGGCGTTCCCATGAACAAAATCCGCATTTACTGCTCCTTCGCTTTCCGGGCCTCGGCGCGGCCCTCCTCGGTGTCCTCGTAGAAGTAATCGCTGGACTGCATGATGGTGATGCCGTCCAGATGGTCGTTCTCGTGCTGGATGCAGCGGCCCAGCAGGCCGTCGGCCTCCAGCTCAAACCATTCGCCGTGCCGGTCCTGGGCCCGGACCTTCACCGCCACCGGACGGGTCACGGCGCCGTTGTGCCCCGGGAAGGACAGGCAGCCCTCGTAGTGGGTCTCCTCCTCCTCCGACACCGCCAGAATCTCGGGATTGATGAAGTCGATGAACTTGTACTCGTAGTCCTCGGGCAGCTCCTCGGGGGCGTCGGTAACGTCCCACACCACAAACAGCCGGCGGAGCATCCCCACCTGGGGACCTGCCAGACCCACGCCGTCGGCGGCGATCATGGTCTCGTGCATATCGTCCAGCAGGGTGGCCAGACGGTCGTCGAATTTGGTCACAGGGCGGCAAACCTTATTCAGAATCGGATCGCCTTCTTTGACAATGTTGCGGATAGCCATACGAACACCTCTCCTAATCATTCCGCCGGGCGCACTTTGCCCCGGCTTGTTCTGTTATATGTCTCCGTCCGAGTGCATATCCACCGCGGCAGCGGCTTTGGCGGGGAGTTTTTCCTCCTCGTAACAGCTCAGCACCTGCCGCAGCAGGGCCCGGAACCGCTTGTCGTTGCGGCACTTGACGGTCAATTTATAGCGGTAAATGTCATTGATCTTGAGGATGCTGCCCGGGGTGGGGCCCAGCACCCGCAAAGGAATATCCGGCTGTTTGGCGGCCTCCTGGCCCAGCAGCTGGGCAAACCGGGCGGCGGCTTTGGCCACCTCCCCTTCCTTTTTGCCCGAAAAGCTCACAATGCACAAACTGCAAAAGGGCGGATAGAGGCCCAGTTTGCGGTACTCGATCTCCTGGGCGAAAAAAGCGTCATAGTCCTGGGCGGCGGCCAGGTTGAGGACAGGGTTGCCGGGGTCGGTGGTCTGGATGATGGCCCGGCCCGGGCTGGACGCCCGGCCGCTGCGGCCCACCACCTGGGTCACCAGGCTGAACACCGTCTCATAGGCCCGAAAGCCCTGGGCAAACAGCAGGGAATCAATCCCCAGCACCCCCACCAGGGTCACATCCTCAAAGTCCAGGCCCTTGGCCACCATCTGGGTCCCCACCATGATGTCGTATTCATGGCGGGCAAACCGGGCCAGCAAGGTTTCGTGGGCGTCCTTGGCGGCGGTGGTGTCCTGGTCCATCCGCAGGATGCGGGCCTCGGGAAACAGGGCCGCCAGCTCCTCTTCCGCCTTCTGGGTGCCGAAGCCCCGGTATTGGAGCTTGCCCCCGCAGGCCGGACATACGGCGGGCCGGGGCTGAATCTGGGTGCCGCAGTAGTGGCAGAGCACCCGCCCGCCCCCGTCTTTGTGGTAGACCATGGGGACGCTGCACCTGGGGCACTTGAGCACCTCCCGGCAATCCTCGCACTGGGCCATGGTCTGGTAGCCCCGCCGGTTCAAAAGCAGGATGGTCTGCTTGTGCGCATCCAGATTTTCCCGGATGGCGTCCTCCAGGGCCAGGCTGATTTCCCGGGGGTTCCCGGCGGCCAGCTCGGCCCGCATATCCACCATCTGGACCGCCGGCAAAGGCTGGCCGGCGTACCGCTGGGTCAGCCGCACCAGCTGCACCCGCCCCGCCCGGGCCTCATAAAAGGTCTCGGTGCTGGGGGTGGCGCTGGCCAGCAGAAGCAGGGCCCCGTTTTTGGCGGCCCGCCACCGGGCCACCTCGTGGGCCGAATACCGGGGGGCCGACTCGGACCGGTAGGTGTGCTCCTGTTCCTCGTCGATGACGATCAGCCCGATCTGTTCCAGGGGGGCAAAGACGGCGCTGCGGGTGCCCACCACGATGTCCGCCCCGCCGTCCTGGATCATCTGCCACTGGAGCAGACGCTCGGTGTGATTCAGGGCCGAATGCTGCACCGCCACCCGCTTGCCGAACCGCTCTTTCAGCCGGCGGATCATCTGAGGGGTGAGGCTGATTTCGGGCACCAGCACCAGGGCCTTTTTGCCCAGGGCCAGGCACCGCTCGATCAGATGCAAAAACACCAGGGTCTTGCCGCTGCCGGTCACCCCGTACAGCAAAGCAGTATGGGCCTGCCCCGTCTCCAGGTGGGGGGAAAGGGCGTCGCAGGCCGCCTGCTGTTCGGCGGTCAGCTCCAGCCGCTCGGTCTGCCGGGGGATGTGGGCGTAGAGGTCCAGGGATTTATTCACCTGCTCTTTGGCCAGAACGCCCTTGGCGCAGAGGTTTTCCGCCACCGCCCGGCTGATGCCGTGGGCTTCCAGGTCGGCCTGGGTCCGGGGCCCGCCTCCCAGCAGGGCCACCGCCGCCAGCTGTTTGGCGGTGGGTTTGGGCTTTGGGGGCAGGGGCGCCGCCAGCCGGTACAAGGTCTCGGTGTGGCGGGTCAGCTGCTTCTGGAGCACCGGGGTCACCCCGTCGGGGGCCAGGGCCGGCTTGTACTGGGCTCCGTAGGGGATCACCGCCTTGACCGCTTCGTACCAGGTGCAGAAGGTCCTCGCCTTCAAAAACCGCACCAGTTCCAGCAGTTCCGGGGTCAGGCAGGCCGACGCCGGCGCCACGTCAAACAGAACTTTCAATTTGGCGCTCTCGGGCTCGGCGTCGCAGGCCAGCACCACCCCCATCCGGGGACGGCTCCCCCGCCCAAAGGGCACCAGCACCATGCTCCCCAGCCGGACGGCGTCCTGCTGGTCGGGCATCACCCCATAGGTATACAGCTTATCAAAGTGGAAGGCTGCATGACTCACCGCAACGCCCACCGTCTTTGGCATTCAACCCGCTCCTTTGTCTCGTTTATTCCGGCTGGCCGGCCCGCCGGACCATCTCGGCGTACAGTTCCGCCGCCGCCTGGTCCAGGTCCCGGTTGACAATCCAGGCATCAAATTCCCCGGCGTGGCCCAGCTCCTCTCTGGCAATGGCCAGGCGGTTGGCCACGTCGGCTTCGCTGTCGGTGCCCCGGCCCCGCAGCCGCTGTTCCAGCACCTCCCAGGAAGGGGGCAGCAGGAAAATGACGGTGGAACCCGGATACAGCCACTTGATGTTGGCCGCACCGTGAATGTCAATGTTCAGCAAGACCATCTTTCCCGCCGCCATCCGTTTTTCCACTTCGGACTTCAGGGTGCCGTAGTAGTGGTGATTGAAGCAGTTGCTCTCCAGAATCTCCCCCGCTTCCACCATCCGGCGGAACTCCTCCTCGGTGCGGTAGTAGTAGTTGACCCCTTCGGCCTCCCCGGCCCGGGGGGCCCGGGTGGTGGCCGACACCGTCTTTTCGATCTCAGGATGGGCGGCACGGAGCTTGGTCATCACGCTGTCCTTGCCCACGCCCGAAGGGCCCGACACCACAAAGAGATATTTTTCGCCTTTCATTTAAACTTCCTCCCCTTTTCCTTCCGACGGACTGCCTGCACGGTTGGCCACCGTCTCGGGCTGCAGCGCCGACAAAATCACATGGTCCGAATCCATAATCAGGACCGCCCGCGTGCTCCGCCCATAGGACGCATCGATCAGCCGGCCCTGTTCCCGGGCCTCCTTCACCATCCGTTTGATGGGGGCCGAATCGGGGCTGACCACAGCCACCAGCCGCTCGGCGCTGACCATATTTCCAAACCCGATGTTGATGAGTTTCATACCTGCAAACCCTGTTTACTCCAGATTCTGAATCTGCTCGCGGATCTTCTCGATCTCGGCCTTCATGTCCACCACAATCCGGGTGATGTCCAGGTCCTGGCACTTGGAGCCGATGGTGTTGGACTCCCGGTTCAGCTCCTGGGTCAAAAAGTCCAGCTTCCGGCCCACCGGCTGCCCGCTGCCCAGAATCTCCCGGTACTGGGCGATGTGGCTGCGCAGGCGCACCGTCTCCTCGTCCACCGCCGTCTTGTCCCCGAAGATGGCCGCCTCGGTCAGAACCCGGGCGTCGTCGATGGAGCGGTCCTCCAGGATGACCTTGAGCCGCTCATACAGCCGCTGGGTGTATTTCTCCACCCGGCCGGCGCTGAGGGCCTCGATTTTGCCCACGCAGTCCTCCACCGTATCCAGACGGGCGGTGATGTCGGCCAGCATCTTCTCGCCTTCAATCCCCCGCATCTCGATGAAGTTCTCCAGCGCCTGGGCCGCCACGTCCGACACGTCGTTCCACAGCTGGTCCTCGTCCACCTGGGCCTGCCGGGTGGTCAGCACGTCGGGAAACCGGGCCAGCAGACCCGCCGTCACGTCGTTTTTGATGCCCAGCTCCTCCGACATATTCCGCAGCGCCTGCTGATAACTGCGGGCCAGATTCATGTCCACCGTCACCGCCGTGTCCGAAGCCTCGGTGTTCTGGACCGTCAGGCTCAGTTCCACCTTGCCCCGGGCAATCCGGCTGTTCAGCAGCGTCTTGAGACGGCTGTCCAGAAAGGCACAGCTCCGGGGAATCCGGGAACTGTACTCAAAATACCGCGCATTCACGCTCCGCAGCTCCACCGTGATCTCCCGGCCGTCCCGCACCGCACTGGCACGGCCATACCCCGTCATACTATAGATCATATTCTCTCTTCCCTTTTCATTCTTGCCAGATCATTTCCGTATATATATCCGCCTTGGGAGCCTAGTGCCCCATATTACGATACATATGGTACCATTTTACTATTCTGATGCCTTTTTTGCAAGGGAACCGGCGAAAAATTCGCCTTTCACACCCTCTTGTCACAAAAAACAACAGCCGGACAAAGGGTTTCCCCTCTGCCCGGCTGGACTCAATACTCTTTGGCGACGGTCTCAAGGCCGTACTGTCTTTTGAAGCGCTCCAGATCCGCATCGCCCCGGATCAGCATCACTTCCTCAAACCGCCCGGTGGCGATCTCCCGGAAGCCCGCCGCCTGCTCCCCGGTACAGATGCTGCACCGGATCACTGGTTTCCAGCGGGTCAGATCATAAGCCCGGGGTTCCTTCTTTTTTGAAAACCACATGGACGGGTCACCTCCCGGGTTTTGGCAAGTGGGACAAGTGTACCGCGCTGCCTTTACACACTCTATTTCTTTTCGCTTTTGTTCGCTGCGCTGGGCCCAGAGGGCCAGGGAGGGGGTTTCGACTCCCCCTCCCTAGGCCCTCTGGACTCCCTACCCTCCCTAACGACCAGGGTCTGAACCCTGGACCCAGACAGGGAAGTCGCGTCGTTCAAAAGCCTAAAAAACACTGTCATGCCTGGCCCGTGGAAACTTACAGCGCCTCAAACGGCGGCACGGGTGTTTTTCTTAACGGCTTTTGCCCGCCGCTCCGATTCGTACCATATGCCCGCTTTAGCGGGCAGCTGGTTGTTTCCAGCGTGGGGCGACACAGACCAAACCGGCCTGCCTCCCCTTCCCTGCGGGCCCCATTTTAATCCGTCCGGCTGAAGGACATGTGCCTGAGGCCGGACACCGACAGGGAAATTTTCCGGCGGGAGTGTGCGAGGCCAAAGGCCTCGTGCGCGGTTCGCCGGGAAATTTTGTCCCCAGGGGGATACTAGGGGGAAGGAATTTCTGACCTGCGCATGCAGGCAGAAATGGGTTCCCCCTAGATTCGTTTAGACCGGGTGCGACTTGTTGACGTAGTCGGCGTGATCGGCATCCACGCCCTGGAGCTTGGCATTCCGCTTTTCAAAGAACTTGGGCGCCACCTGCGGGAACATGGCGTAGGTCAGGGCGTCCTCCTCCTGGATGGACCACTTGGCGGCCTCGGCCTTCAGTTTGTCCATCTCGGGCTCCAGGGTATCGGCAAAGCGGCAGGTGATGGGCTGGTCGTCGCCCAGGATCTTCTTGGTGAACTCGGCCGAAATGGGGGCCGGGGTCTTGCCGTAGTCGCCGTGGACCAGGCCCTTGAACTCCTTGGTCACCATCTTGTACCGCTCGCCCAGAATCACGTTGAACACCGCCTGGGTGCCCACGATCTGGCTGGTGGGGGTGACCAGCGGCGGATAACCGGCGTCCTCGCGGACACGGGGAATCTCGGCCAGCACCTCATCCAGCTTGTCTTCCTTGCCGGCGTCCTTCAGCTGCTTGAGCATATTGGAGAACATGCCGCCCGGCACCTGGTAAATCAGGGTGTTGGCGTCCACGCCCAGGCTCTTGGGGCTGATCTGGCCGTTGGCGATGTACTTTTCGCGCAGCTTTGCAAAATAGGCACGGACCACGTTCAGCTGGTTCAGGTCCAGGCCGGTGTCGTAGTCGGTGCCCTTCAGGGCGGCCACCAGGCTCTCGGTGGGCATGTGGCTGGTGCCCAGGGCCAGGGGGCTCATGGCGGTATCCACAATGTCAGCGCCCGCCTCGATGCCCTTGATGATGGACATGGAGGCCAGGCCGGCGGTGTAGTGGCTGTGGATGTCCACCGGAATCTTGACGGTGGCCTTCAGCTCCTTGACCAGCTCGGCGCAGGTGAAGGGGGTCAGCAGGCCGGCCATATCCTTGATGCAGATGGAGTTGGCGCCCATCTCCTCCAGGGTCTTGGCGTACTTGGCAAAGGCCTCGTTGGTGTGGACGGGGCTCAGGGTGTAGCTGATGCAGCCCTGAACGTGGGCGCCCTCCTTGTTGGCGGCCTTGATGGCGGTCTGGAGGTTGCGGGGGTCGTTCAGCGCGTCAAAGATGCGGATCACGTCGATGCCGTTGGCCACCGACTTCTGGACAAAGTACTCCACTGCGTCGTCGGCGTAGGGGCGGTAGCCCAGCATGTTCTGACCGCGGAACAGCATTTGCAGCTTCTGGTGGGGCAGCTCTTTGCGGAGAATCCGCAGCCGCTCCCAGGGGTCCTCATCCAAAAACCGGATGCAGCTGTCGAAGGTGGCGCCGCCCCAGCACTCCACCGAAAAATAATTGATCTTGTCCATTTCGGGCAGGATGGGACGCATCTCGTCCATGGTCATCCGGGTGGCCAGCAGGGACTGGTGCGCGTCGCGCAGGACCACCTCGGTGACTTTGATCGGCTTTTTCGCCATAGTTTTCACCCTCCCCTATCAGTTCAGCGTCACCAGCATGTCGCCCGAGTTGACCACGTCGCCGCGCTTGACATCCACGGTGGCCACGGTGCCGTCCTGGGGCGCCACAATCTCGTTCTCCATCTTCATGGCTTCCAGAATCACCAGGGTATCGCCGGCCTTGACGGCGTCACCGGGCTTGACCTTGGTATCCAGGATGTTGCCGGGCATGGGGGCCTTGACCGACACGGCGCCAGCGGGGCCGGCCGGAGCGGCAGCGGGCGCAGGAGCAGCGGCGGGGGCCGGTGCGGCAGCCGGGGCCGGGGCGGGGGCTGCGGCAGGAGCCGGAGCCGGGGCCGGAACAGGGGCAGCGCCGGCGGCAGTCTCCTCCACCGTGACACTGTATGCGACGCCATTGACGGTAATGGTATAGTACTTCATCGAAATAACCCTCCTGAAAATTCAGCTCTTATATACGTCGGTTACAGCGCCATGTTGCCGTGCTTCTTGGGCAGGCGGGAGGCGCGCTTGGTCCGCAGGACATCCAGGGCAGCCACCACGGCCGAACGGGCGCCGGCGGGGGCGCACTCCATATCGGCGGCGCCGGCAGCCACAGCGGCTTTGGCGCTGCACACCTCTTTGGCGTAGGCGGCAGCCTTGGCCCGGGTGGCGGCGGGGATGCTGTCCGAGGCGTCCAGCTCTTCCTTATACAGGACCGAGACGGCGGCCGAAGGCTCCAGCGGGCTGACCAGGCAGCCATCCACCGCAATCTTGAGGTCGGCGGCGGCCAGAGCGGTATAGACGGGACCTACCGCCTTGCCGGCCAGCAGGCAGACCCGGGCGGTGGTGGCGTCGGCATAAGTAGCGGACAGGCGGGCAGCCTCCCGCATCCCGCCGGCGATGTCGTCGGCAGCGCTGGGGACAAAGCCCTCGGTGTCCACCACCGTCACCACCGGGATGCTGAAGGCATCGCACAGGCGGACAAAGCGGGACGCCTTGGAAGCGCAGTTGTGGCAGAGCGTTTCGCCGGCGGCCACAATGCCCACCGCCTCGCCGGCGATGGTGGCCAGGGCGGTATAGACGTTCTTGCCGAAGCCGGCGTACAGCTCCACGGCGCTGCCGGCATCCACCAGGGCACCGGCGGCCTTTTCGGGGGTCTGGCCGGCCTGGAAGGCGGCGGCCGGGGCCTCGAAGTCAAAGCAGGCGGGGCCGGCCAGGTTGTTGGAGGGCAGCAGGCCCACAATCCGGGCGGCCTTGGCGGCGGCCTCGGCGGCGTCGGGCGCCACGATGGCGGCTACGCCGGCTTTGGCGGCGGCGGCAGCGGTGCCGGCGCCCTCCACCTTATCGCCCTTGGCGGCCGAAGTGAAGGGCGGCGTGAAGAACAGCTCGGCCCCCTCGGCCATGATGCAGATATCCGCATTGGCGGCGGCCAAAGCGCTGGTACCGCCGCAGACGCCCAGAACCACGGCCACCTGCGGGATGACGCCCGAAACTTTGGCGATGGCTGCGTTCAGCCTGGCGCTGGCAGTCAGGGCGTCCAGACCCTCGGCCAGCCTGGCGCCTGCCGACTGATAGAACGTCACCACCGGGCAGCCGGTCTCGGCCGCCAGGTCCAGCAGACGGACCATCCGGTCCACGTCCTTTGCACCCAGCGCCTCGCCGTTCTGCCAAACGGTATAGACCTGCTGGCCGGCCGCGCAGCCAAAGGCGGCGCTCACTGCGCCCTGCTCAAACAGAGCCGTGCAAACGCCGTCGTCATAAAACCGGGCAAAAATCTCTTTTTGGTTGATCTTTGAAGCCATGATCGGACCTCCCTGCTTCCCTCGGGGCGGCACAACGCCGCCATATCTTTCATAATTGCCCTTATTATACTATTTTGTCAGCTTCTTCACAAGTACTTTTGTGCCATTTCTCCGTCTTTGGAGGGAATGTCTCCCCTCATCCCCGGCGTTTGGGGCCCGAAGTTCTGGATTTCACCGGCCCCGATGTCCGGTGCCGGGCGGCTTTGGCGGCGGCTGCGGCGCTCCGGGTCTGGGCCCGGCCCTTGGCTGCGGCGGCCCGCAGGCCGGTCAATTCCTGCTTGGTCAGCTCCCGGTATTTGCCCGGCTGGAGCATTCCCAGCTTGACCACGCCCTCGGCGTTCCGCTTGAGGCGGACCACCTCCAGGCCCACCGCCTCGCACATCCGGCGGATCTCCCGGTTCTTGCCCTCCCGCAGGGTGATCTCCATCACGGTGCGGCCCGGCTCGTCCACCACCACGTTGATGGTACAGGGCAGGGTCTTGGTGCCGTCGTCCAGCACCACCCCCGAGCTGAGCTTGAGAATCTGGCTCTCCTCGGCCCGGGGCTGGACCGTCACCCGGTACAGCTTGGAAATGCCCCCCGAGGGGTGCATCATGGCGTTGGCAAAGGTGCCGTCGTTGGTCATCAGCAAAAGGCCCTCGCTGTCCTTGTCCAGCCGGCCCACCGGGTACAGCCGGGCCGGAATGTCCGCCACCAGGTCCATCACCGTCTTGCGGCCCAGCTCGTCGCTGGCGGTGGTGACGTAGCCCCGGGGCTTGTAGAGGGCCAGATAGTACAGCTTCTGCTCCTTATCAATATAAATCCGCTCATCGTCCACGTGGAGGACATCCCGGTCGGGGTCCATCTTGTCCCCCACGCTGGCCACACGGCCGTTCACCTTGACCCGGCCCTCGGCGATGATCTGTTCGGCGGCGCGGCGGGAGCACAGCCCCTGCTCGCTCATAATCTTCTGAATCCGTTCCAATGCCATTGTTGTTTCTCCCTGTGCGCCTCCCGGCGCTCAAACTCTGTGAAATGTTACGCTTCGGTCTCGCCGGCGGGCGCGGCGGCCTTTTCGGCCTTGTCCGCCTTCTCTCCCTTGTCGGGAATCAGGGTCATCAGCTTGTCCACCAGCTCGGGCAGCATATTGAGGGCCCGGTCCAGGCTGTTGGAGGGGTCGGACAGCTGAATGGTCCGCACCAGACCGTCCTTGATGACCAGGAAGGCCACCGGCCGGATGCTCACCCCGGCCCCCGAGCCTCCCAGCAGGTCCCCGTTGGCGGGGTTTTTGCCTGCGCCGTCGCTGCCGCCGGTGCCGAAGCCCAGCGAAATGCGGGACACCGGGATGATGGTGGTGCCGTCGTCGGTCTTGATGGGCTTGCCGATGATGGTGTTGGCGTCGGCCATCTGGCGCACCTTGTCCATGGTGGCGCTCATGAGTCCCTGAATCGGATGTTCAGCCATAGGAATTGGCCTCCTTACATAATAAATGGTTGATTCTTCCACCGGAAAGTATAGCACAGATCAAAGGAATACGTCCAGTACCTTTTCCCGGTAGAAGGCGATGAGAACCTGCACAGCGGCGATGAAAACAAAGAGGGCCCGGGCCGAAACCCGGAAGGACACCCGCGCCGCCGGGGCGGGGGCGTCGGGCTGGATGCAGGGCACCAGCCGCAGCTCCTCAAAGTCCAGATACACAAACCGGTTCAGCACCCCCAGGGCGGCGTACAGCCAGGCGTGGGCTGCGCCGAAGGCCCGGGCGGCCTCGTCCGGCTCGGCCCCGGCCCCCACCGGCCAGAACACATGGATTTTGGTCACCCGCAGGGCGTCGAACACCGCCCGGGTCAGCTTTTTGCCCCCCCGCAGCAGGGAACAGAGGGTGTCCAGGGTAAACCGGGCCTTCTGCCGGGGTTTGGCGGGGGCGGGCTTTTTCTTCGGGGGGCGCCTGGCCGCCCGTCTCTGCCGCCAGGCGGTCCACTTCTCTTTCAGTTTGGTCCAGACCCGCCGGAAGAATCCGGGTTTGGCCGGTTCTGCCGCGGGTTCCGGCGGCGGCGGGGGCGGCGGGTACCGGTAGACCGGGAAGGTCAGGCCCAGCGCCCCGATTTTCACCTGGAGGGTGCCGGCGTCCTCCCCGTCGGGGTCCCCTTCCCAGGCCAGGTCGGCGCAGAAGGGGCAGAGCAGGGCCAGCAAAGCCAGGACCAGCACCACCCCCAGCAGGATCAGCACCGCCCGCACCACAAAGAGCAGGACGGCGCCCAGCAGGGCCAGAACAGAGGTCATGGCGTTTCCTCCTTTCCGCCGGCGGGCCGGATGGGGGGCAGGTCCTCCAGGCTGGACAGCCCGAACACCCGCAAAAAGTGGTCGGTGGTCCGAAAACTCACCGGCCGCCCCGGCAAATCCAGCCGGCCCGCCTCCTCGATGAGGCCCTTTTCCAGCAGGCCCGCCACGCTGGAGGAGGAATCCACCCCCCGGACCTGCTCGATGAAGGCCCGGGACACCGGCTGATTGTAGGCGATGACGGTCAGCGTCTCCAGCGCCGCCGCCGACAAAGGCGCCGCCCGCCGGGTTTCCAGGGCCTTGCGGACCCAGAAGCCATATTGGTTTTTGGTGGCCAGCTGCCAGTGGTCCCCCAGGTGCAGCAGGGTCAGGCCGCTGGCCGGGGATTCATACCGCTTTTGCAGGGCTTCCAGCCCCGCCGTCACTTTGGCTTCGGGCAGTTCCAGGGCGGCGGCCAGTTTGTCCGCCCCGATGGGGTCGCCCTGGGCAAAGAGGACCGCTTCCAGAACGGCCTGCCATTCAATTTCCTCCATCGTCTCCCTCCTTTTGTTCCGCAGGGCGGGCCAGCCGGCCCCGGCGGACCGTCAATCCGCCGTCCCCGGCAATTTCCAGCCGCCCCGCCCGGACCAGTTCCAGCACCGCCAGAAAGGTGGCCACCGTGGCCGAGACTTCCTGGTCCGGGGAAAACAGCTGGTCCAGCCGGCTCACCTGGCCCCGGGCCAGGCTGCGCAGCACATGGATCACCCGGCTTTCCACCGACACAAAGGGCGCGGCGACCAGGGGTTCAAAGCGCTCCTGCCCCACCGGCCGGGGCCGGGCCCGGCCCGCCATGGCCTGCCAGCAGTCGGCCAGCACCTGGGCCGCGTGGTGGAGCGGGTAGCGGGGATCGGTCTCCAGCCGGGCCGGGGCCCGGACATACACCGTCACCGCTTTGGCCCGCGCCCCCAGCTGGGCCGCCAGCCGCCGGCACCGGTCGTACTCGATCAGGCGGCCGGTGAGCTCCTGTTTCATCTGCTCCGCTTCCTGGCTCCGGGGCAGCAGAAGCCAGCTCTTCATCTCCACCAGCCGGGCCGCCATCTCGATGAAACTGCTGGCAACGTCCGGCTCCCGGGCTCCGGCCACCACCGCCGTGTACTGGTCGATGAGGTCCAGAATCGGGATGTTGTGCAGGTCCATCTTGTGGGCCTGGACCAGGGCCAGCAGCAATTCCAGCGGGCCGTCGAAGTCCGCCAGATGGAAGGTCAGTTCCGCCATCCCTTACACCCGCGTTCCAATGCTGATGAAATAGGTGGTGTACACCAGCTGATCCACCCAGCCGGTCCCCTCATAGAGGAGGCCCCAGACCAGGTTGGACATCCAGGCGATGGGGCCGTTCAATGCGCCGTACCACACCACTGCCAAGAGGATGACCAGAATCACCTTTTCGTAACGCATCACCCCAAAATAAAGATTCCGGGGCAAAAAGACCAGCAGCACCCGGCTGCCGTCCAGGGGCGGCACCGGAATCAGGTTGAACACCGCCAGGCCCACATTCATCAATACCATGTACTGCAAAAAATAGGTGGCGTACCAGGTGAAGCCGTTGTCGGGGCCCCAGTAGTAGACCAGCTTCCACACCGCCATGGACAGATAGGCCAGGATCAGGTTGGCCGCCGGCCCCGCCAGGGCCGTCAGGGCCATCCCCACTTTTGGGTTTTTGAACCGCCGCGCGTCGGTGGGGACCGGCTTGGCCCAGCCCACCCCCGCCACCACCATGCAGATGGTGCCCACCAGGTCGAAATGCCGCAGCGGATTCAGGGACAGCCGCCCCTGCTGGCGGGCGGTGGGGTCTCCCAACAGGTAACTGGCCAGCGCGTGGCCCGCCTCGTGGCATGGAATCGCCACCAGTGTCACCAGCAGCCGCGTGAGGTAATAGATGCCCATTGTCATGTTTCTTCTCCGTCCTCTTTCAACTTTGCCGCCCGGCCCTTCCGGTGCGGGGACATGGTACCATGATACTATTTTTTCCTCTGCCGCACAAGGCCCCCCGCCCTCTCTTTCCAAAAAACTGCGATCTTTTTTCAAAAGGGACTTGCATTTTTCCGCCGCGTCTGGTACAATGATAGGGCTGATTACACTGTATTGTTTTGAATTCCCTTTTTGATTTCACTTCATAGGAGGTGCAAAAATCATGGCTAAGTGTGAATGCTGCGGCAAGGGCGTGACCTTCGGTATCAAGGTCTCCCACTCTCATCGCCGCTCCAACCGTACCTGGAAGCCCAATGTCCGCCGTGTCAAGGCGATCGTCGATGGCTCCCCCAAGTACGTCTATGCATGCTCCCGTTGCCTGCGCGCTGGCAAGATTACCCGCGCTGTCTAAGTCTGTGGTGTATGTTGCCGGTCACGTTTGGCGTGGCCGGCTTTTTTGTTTTCTGAGCGGAAAGAGGTGTTTTCTATGGCACTGCCCGGCGATCCCGTCATGCTGCTGAGCGTTGTCAATCTGAAGCTGCGGAACTATTACCCCACCCTCGACGCCCTGTGCGAGGACATGGACGCCGACCGGGACGATCTGTGCGCCCGTCTGGCATCCATCGGCTACCACTACGACCCCCAGCAAAATCAGTTCAAATAAAACGCAAGGAGGCTCTGCATCATGATGGAAGGCATCTATTACAAGGAATGGAGCGCGGCCCTGGGCCGGGATATGGAGTTCAAGGTCTACGGCACCGCCGGGGTGCCCATGCTGGCGTTCCCCTGCCGGGGCGGCCGGTTCTACGACTGGGAGAACAACGGCATGCCCGACGCGGCGGCCTGGCTGATCCAGAACGGCCGGATTCAGCTGTTCTGCGCCGACAGCATCGACCCCGAGGGAATGCTGGCAGAACATCTGTCCCCCCGCCGCCGGGCTGAGATGCAGGAGAAATACTTCTGCTACATCACCCAGGAGCTGGCTCCCCGCATCCTTGCCCTCAACGCCGCCGGCAGCGCCGCCCGGGCTGCCGCCCAGCCCGACGCGGCTGACCAGCCCAAACAGGCGTCCGCCAAACGGCCCGCCATCTGGGCTGTGGGCGCAGACCTGGGCGCCTACCAGGCCATCAACTGCCGCCTCCGCCGCCCCCATCTGTTCTGCGGCGCCATCGGCCTGTCGGGCCTCTACGATGTCTCGGGCTGGCTGGGCGGACCCGATGACGACCTGGCCCTCCGCAACAGCCCCTTGCAGGCGCTGTCGGTGGGCCTGCTGGACAGCGCCGACACCGCCGCCCTCCAGAAAGGGCAGATTCTGCTCTGTGCCGGACAGGCCCAGGACGGCCGGGAGCCGGAAGCGCTCGCCTCCACCCAGGCCCTGGACACCGCCCTCAAGGCCGCCGGCATCCCGGTTTCCGCCGAGATCTGGGGCCAGGATGTCACCCACGACTGGCACTGGTGGGCCCGGGCCTTCGATGTCTTTACCAACCGGCTGTTCAGCTGACCGCCCCCCTGCTCTGTCTGCAACCGGCCTGCGCTTTGCTGCGCGGGCCGGTTTTTTGCTGCCCGGGCGGGGTTTTCACGCTTTTTTCACACTTATAGGGGGTATAGGTATATTTTACCACTTGTTTTGCCCCCGATCCCGTGGTATACTAAGGCCGCAGATACCCCCATGGGTAATTTATCCGGTGCAACATCAAGATCAACGAGGTTTTTTCAGATGGAACAAGACAAACCGATTTCCGCCGAGGCTGCGCTCCAGCCCGAATCCCCTTCCGGGACCACCGGCGAACAGCATTGCTGCGGCTGCGGGGCCGGATACCCCGAAACCACCGTCCACGGCACACCCCGGACCCGGCACCGCACCCCCGAGGAATACCAAAGCCTCATCAACCGGCTCAGCCGGATTGAGGGGCAGGTCCGGGGCCTGCGGGGCATGCTGGAAAAGGACGCCTACTGTCCCGACATCCTGTACCAGGCGTCGGCGGTCAGCAAGGCCCTGGACAGCTTTTGCAAGGAGCTGCTGGGCCAGCACATCCGCACCTGTGTGGTGGATGATCTGGAAGCCGGCAAGTACGAGACGGTGGATGAACTGGTACGGGTGGTCCAGCGGCTGATGAAATAAGCCGCGGCCCCCAGGGAGGAGTCATGGAACAATACAATGTCACCGGGATGAGCTGCGCGGCATGCAGCGCCCGGGTTGAAAAAGCAGTCAGCAAGGTGCCGGGGGTCACGGCCTGTTCGGTGAGCCTGCTGACCAATTCCATGGGGGTGGAGGGTACCGCCTCCCCCGCCGCCATCATTCAGGCGGTCCAGGAGGCGGGCTACGGCGCCAGCCCCAAACAGGCCGGGCCCGCCGCGGCCCCTGCGGCCGATGCAGCCCTGGACGCCCTGGCCGACCACGAGACCCCCAAACTCCGGCGGCGGCTGATTGCGTCGCTGGGATTTCTGGTGGTCCTGATGTATTTCTCGATGGGACACATGATGTGGGGCTGGCCCCTGCCGGCCTGGTTCGACGGGAATCACATCGCGGTGGCTCTGGTTCAGCTGCTGCTGGCCGGCATCGTCATGGTCATCAACCAAAAGTTTTTCATCAGCGGTTTCAAGAGCCTGCTGCACGGCTCCCCCAACATGGACACCCTGGTGGCCCTGGGGTCCACCGCCTCCTTTGTCTGGAGCACCTACGCGGTCTTTCAGATGACCGACGCCCAGGTCCACGGCAATGCCGCCGGGGTGATGGATTATATGATGGAGCTGTACTTTGAGTCGGCGGCCATGATCCTCACCCTCATCACGGTGGGCAAGATGCTGGAAGCCCGCAGCAAGGGCAAGACCACCAGCGCCCTCAAGAGCCTGATGAAGCTGGCCCCCAAGACCGCCACCCTCCTGCGGGAGGGCAAAGAGGTCCCGGTGCCCATCGAGCAGGTCCGCCGGGGGGATCAGTTTGTGGTCCGGCCCGGCGAAAACATCCCGGTGGACGGGGTGGTGCTGGAAGGCGCCAGCGCCGTCAACGAGAGCGCCCTCACCGGCGAGAGCATCCCGGTGGACAAGGCCCCCGGCGACGCCGTCTCGGCCGCCACCGTCAACCAATCGGGCTTTCTGCGGTGCGAGGCCACCCGGGTGGGCGAGGATACCACCCTGGCCCAGATCATTCGGATGGTCAGCGACGCCGCCGCCACCAAGGCCCCCATCGCCAAGATCGCCGACCGGGTGTCGGGCATCTTTGTCCCGGCGGTCATCACCATTGCGGTGGTGACCACCCTGGTCTGGCTCCTGCTGGGCCAGAATCTGGCCTTTGCCCTGGCCCGGGGCATCTCGGTGCTAGTCATCAGCTGCCCCTGCGCCCTGGGCCTGGCCACCCCGGTGGCCATCATGGTGGGCAACGGAGTGGGCGCCAAAAACGGCATCCTCTTCAAGACCGCCGCCTCTCTGGAGGCCGCCGGCCGCACCCAGATCGTGGCCCTGGACAAGACCGGCACCATCACCAAGGGCGAGCCCCAGGTCACCGACATCCTCCCCGCCGCGGGCGTCACCCGGGAAGAACTCCTGACCCTGGCCGCCGCCCTGGAGCAGAAGAGCGAACATCCCCTGGCCCGGGCCGTCCTGGCCTGTGCCGCCGGCGCCGACCTGCTTCCCCCCGACATCGACGACTTTGAGGCCCTGCCCGGCAACGGCCTCACCGCCAAACTGGAGGGCCGCGCCATCTTCGGGGGCAGCTTCGCCTTTGCGGCGGGCCAGACCCGCATTCCCGCCGCCCTGGCCGAACAGACCGAGGAGCTGGCCCGGCAGGGCAAGACTCCCCTGTTCTTCGGGGGCGAGGGCCGGCTGCTGGGGGTCATCGCGGTGGCCGACACCATCAAGGAGGACAGCCCCGACGCCATCCGCCAGCTGCGGGAGATGGGCATCCGTGTGGTGATGCTGACCGGCGACAACCAGCAGACCGCCGAGGCCATCGGCCAGCAGGCCGGGGTGGACCAGGTGATTGCCGGGGTGCTGCCCGACGGCAAGGAGAGCGTCATCCGGGCCCTGAGCGAAAAGGGCAAGGTGGCCATGGTGGGGGACGGCATCAACGACGCCCCCGCCCTGACCCGGGCCGACACCGGCATCGCCATCGGCGCCGGCACCGACGTGGCCATCGACGCCGCCGATGTGGTCCTGATGAACAGCCGTCTCTCCGATGTGCCCGCCCTGATCCGGCTCTCCCGGGCCACGCTGCGGAACATCCACGAGAATCTGTTCTGGGCCTTCATCTACAACGTCATCGGCATCCCCCTGGCCGCCGGTGTGTTCATCCCCCTGGGCCTGACTTTGAACCCCATGTTTGGCGCCGCGGCCATGAGCCTTTCCAGCTTCTGCGTCGTGTCCAATGCGCTGCGGCTCAACTGGTTCCACATCCACAGCCCGCGCAAAGATCATCCCATCCGGCCCGTGGAACTGCCCCCGGCCCCTGCGCCCCGGCAGACCGCGTGCCCCATCAACGTTACGGAGGATACTACCATGAAAAAGACCATTCAGATCGAAGGCATGATGTGCGGCCACTGCGAAGCCACCGTCAAGAAGGCCCTGGAAGCCCTGCCCCAGGTGGACAGCGCCGAGGTCAGCCACACCGCCGGCACCGCCGTCGTCACCCTGAACGCCGACGTGGAGGACGCCGTCCTCACCAAGGCCGTCGAGGACAAGGACTACAAGGTCACCGGCATCGCCTGAGTTACTTTTCTGAAGAAAAGTAACCAAAAGACTTTTCGACTTGTACCGGGCAGCTGAGCCGAGCGCGTCCTGCGGACGATGCAGCGAGGCGAAGCTGGCGCAGCGCTCCAATTTTCACGAGGGCGCTCCTGCGGCCCGAAAGGAAAATTGGCTAAGCGCAAGAGGCCACTGCTGCGCACTCACGTTACGGCTGGAGGGCGGCAAACCCCTGCATCTTCATTTACGTTTGTGCCTGCGGCACGGTACGATGCAAAGTTTTCGATTGCCTGATCAATACAAAAACCCCTGCTCCTGTTTTTGGGAGCGGGGGTTTTCGTTTTACAGGACTGCTATCAGTTTAGAGCCCCGGCAGGGGCGGCGGCGCAGCCGCGGCCGCCGCCCCTGCGCGGTACACGGTGAAACGTTTTTGGGTTCTTTTTTCAAAAAAGGACAGCACCCTTCGCCAGGGTGCGGACCAGCTCCCGGCGGTAAAATCCGCCCAGGGGGCCGATGTAGTTTTTCTGCCAGGGCTTGGGCCTGCCCAGATAGTGGACCACCACCGTGTTCCGGCCCACCCAGTCCAGGCTGATCTTCTCGCCGGGGGTGGCGTTGCAACGCAGGTACAGACGGTCGGTCATGTTGTAGATCCGGCTGTCCAGCACCAGGGCCCGGTCCCCGAACAGGGCCGTCAAAATATCCTGGTCGGGCAGAATCAGGCGGCGGCGGTACTGCTCGGCGTAGTCCCGGATATCCTCCAGATGGACAATCTGCCGCAGCAAGGTCAGATTCATCAGCAGGACCCCTGAATTCAGATACCGCACCCCTTCCTCCAGACCCAGCCGGGCCTGATTGACCTTATCCATGAACTTCCGGGTGTGGCTGCAGGCCATGAAGGCCGTCCCGCCAAAGTCCGAGGTGTACAGCGGCTCCAGGCTGTTGAGGATGACGGTGTCCACGTCCAGGTAGAGAATCCGGTCCAGCTCCGCCGGCAGCACCAGCGGCGCCGCCAGCCGGTAATAAATCTGGAGCGGATACCGCCCCGACGCCGGGAACCCCTCAAACAGGTCATCCGGCACCGGCACCAGGGTACAGCTGTCCTGGGGGCGGAGCACCGCCCGCATCCGGGCGCCGTCCGCCTCGGTCAGGTCAGAGTGAAGGACGTACAAATCGTACCGGTCCGCCCCGCCGTGGCGCAGGATGGTGGCCATGCACTGGCTCCACAGCGGAACAAACTTTTGGTTGATGGAAAACAGTAGATTCATGATCCAATCCTATTCTGGCCGCAGATGATTTTATGCGCGGCTGCGGGCAGGTTTCCGCTGGGCACGGGCCTCCTCGGGGGACATCTTGGCGGCGTCCAGGAACCCGCCCGAGGCATAGATCCGGCACAGGGCCTGTCCGATCTGCCGCAGGCTCCGGGCCTCGGCCACCGCCATCCCCCCTTCCCGCAGGCTGGGCAGATGCCCGTCCAGCATATCCCGCAGCTTGGATGCAAATTCCTCCAGACTGGATGCCTTATAAACCGATTTGCCGTCCTCCAGCCAGTTGTCGTAGACCGGAATGTCCCGCACCAGGGTGGGAATGCCGCAGGCCAGCGCCTCCAGCACCACAATTCCTTCCGTCTCCTCGTGGCTCAGAAAGGCGAACACGTCCGCCCCGCAATAGGCGTCGCACAGCTCGTCCGCCCCCACAAATCCCGCAAACAGGACATTCCCGGGGGCCGCCTCCATGGCGGTGCGGATTTCTTCGGTCAGGAGGGGGGCGTCGGTCTGGCCGAACCAGATAAACCGCACCTGGGGCATCCGGCGGGCCAGCTCCACAAAGTCGGGCAGGCCCTTGCGGACCATCCAGTGCCCCACCGAAATCACGCACTTCTGTCCCTCCGCCAGGCCGTACCGCTCCCGGAACCGGGCGCCGCGGACCGGGTCCGGCTTGAAAAAGTCGGTGTCGATGCCGTTGGACAGGGTGTAGATGGGCCGGCCGATCTTGTAGCCCATCAGAATCCGCCGGGAATAGACGCTGGGGGTGATGACCACATCCCCCTGCCGGTAGCAGAAGATCAGCCACCGCTTGAACAGCGGCGCCAGCAGGTTGGACCCGCAAAAGCTGTTGCGGAAATCCTCCATCGTCGAGTGTCCGTAGTACACCACCTTGCAGCCCCGGGCATGGGCGCGGGCGGCCGCCAGGGGGGCGCCGGGCAGGACGGTATTCAGATGCACCACGCAGGCTTTGGCCTCGGGGCCGGCGGGGGGAATCTCCTCCACCAGGGGCAGGCCGGCACTCTTGAGGGCGGCGGCCTGGTGTTCCAGCGCCTTGCCCACCCCGCTCTTGCGGACGGTATCATACCCGCCCTGATAGATACAGACAGACATTGTTCCACTTCCTCTGGGGTCTGATTCAAATCAGACGCAAAATCGCGTTCATGGCCACGGTCAGGCCGGTGCTGTAGGCGGCAATCGCAAAGGGCTTGCAGGTCAGGATGATGAAAGTAAACTGATCCCACCGCATCGAGGTGGTGCCGGCCAGGTAGCACAGGAAATCATCCGGCGCCACCGGCAGGAAAATCGCCAGGGCGAACCACTTGGAAAAACTCTTGTGGCCCATCCAGCGGTCGTATTTGACCAGCAGCTTTCGCGGGAACATCCGTTCCAGCAGGGGGCGCCCGCAGTACCGGGCCACCCCGAAGGCGGCCAGGGACCCGGCGCAGATTCCCACATAGTTATAGGCAAAGCCATACCAGGGGCCGAACAGAATCACCCCGGCCAGGCATCCCAGCCCGCCGGGCAGCACCGGCACCACCACCTGGATGGCCTGGAAGGCCACAAAGGCCGCGGCGGCCCAGATGCCCAGGCCGGCCACCCAGCTCTGAAGGGCCCCCAGGTCGGTCAGCAGGCCCTTGCGCCAGGCCCAGACCCCCAGCCACAGGCAGAGGAAAAAGCCCACCCCCGAGGCGGCCGCCGGCACGCTGGCAGGCAGCCCGCCGGGGACGCTGTTGCGGCGGTCCAGGGTTTCCTGGTAGACCTTCAGGACCTGGTCGGCGAAGTGCTCCGCCGAAAACCGCTCGGCGGTGGCCAGGGCCCCGGCCGACAGGGCCTCCCGGGTGCCGCCGGCACAGAAGGCCGCCAGGGCCTGATGAAATTCGGCCCCGTCCTTCCACTGCCAGCCGTTGACGCCGTTTTCCACCACCCCGTCCAGGCAGGGGTCGGCCCGGACCAGGGTGGGCAGGCCGCAGGCCAGGGCCTCAAAATAGGTCAGGCCCTGGGTCTCGCTCTGGGAGGCGCAGACAAAGGCGTCGCCCGCCTGGTAATACCGCACCACTTCCGACGGCGGGACCATCCCCGCAAACATCACTCGGTCCACCAGGCCCAGGTCGGCGGCCTGCTGTTCCAGCTGGGCACGGACCGGGCCGTCCCCCACAAACAGCAGCAGGGGCCGCTGGTCCGCCGGCTCTCTGGCCAGCAGGCGGAGCAGTTCGCCGTGGTTTTTCTCGGCTGCCAGCCGTCCCACCGCCACCAGGATGGTGTCCTGTTCCGGCAGGCCCAGGGTCCGGCGCAGGGCCTGCTTGTCCGCCGCAGGCGCCGGATGAAAGGCCCCCAGGTCGATGCCGGTGGGCACCGTGTACACCGGGCAGTTCACCCTGTACTCTTCCAGCAGGCCGGTGACCTTGCCGGTGGGGGCGATGATGGCGTCGCACCGCCCCGAAAACAGCCGGGTCAGCTCCTTGACCGCCGCCCGCCCGTACCGCTCGCTGGGGAAAACGTACCGGGTATAATCTTCGTACACCGTGTGGTAGGTATGGACCAGCGGGCAGCCGCACCGCCGGGCCAGCCGCCACGCCGGCAAAAACGTCGAGAATTCGCACTGGGAGTGGATGATGTCCGGCCGCCAGTCGGTCAGCGCTTTCATCCAGCGGTTCCAGGCCGCAAACCGCACCCGCGCCCCCGGATACACCCGGTCGGCGCTGAGACTCCCCAAATAAATGACGCCGTCCTCCTCATAGGAATGACTGGTGGACGACAGGGTCAAAACCTTGACATCATGGCCCCGGGCCATCAGCTCCCGCCGCAGCAGGGTCACAGACCGCACCACGCCGTTGACCGCCGGGGTCCACCAATCCGTCGTCAGCAGGATTTTCATAGTCAAACACCTCCGTAACAAGGCTGTCTGGATGTTCGGAATCGTTTTTCTCACATCTATAACAACGAGTCAGAAAGGGAATTTTTTGCACAAAAGGAAAATTTTTCCTCTTTTGCCGAAAATCTGCCGCCCAAAGAGATTTTCCGGGCACGCCTCCCTTTTTGCCCCGCAGCAAAAGGCCGACGGACAGTAGGTGCTGTCCGCCGACCTGGCGTGTCCTTGGTTGGTATTGTACCAGTTTTTGGAAATGGCTGCAAGGCAGTTTACAATTTCTTTGCAATTTATTGTCTGATTGATGCTTTTTCAAGCTCTGAATCCCTTATAACTGTGCAAAGATTGCGGACCCGCGCCGGCGCAGCCACCACAGCAGGACGCCGCACCCCAGGGCCACCGCCCCGCCGCAGGCCGCCAGACTTCCCGCCGGGCCCAACATTCCCCGGGTCAGCCACCACATTCCCCCCAGCAGTCCCAGGATGACCCAGCCGCCCAGGAGGGTCAGAACCGGGGCGGCGCCGTTTTTGACGGCGGCGGTCTCATTGGTCCAGTGGAGATTGGGCATTTTGACCCCCAGGGCCAGGCCCAGCACCCCCGTCCAGAGGGTGTACAGCCAGACCACCCCCATCAGCAGGACGGTCAGCAGGGGCCCGCAGTCCAGCACCCAGCCCGCGCACCCCGCCGCCAACAGGGCCGGCGGCAGGGTCAGCACCAGGTGCAGGTCCAGCTTGGCCCGCAGCGCCTGCCAGGGGGTCACCGGCAGGGACTGCAAAAGCCACAGGGTTTTCCCCTCCAGTGACACCGAGGGGGGCGTGATGAGGTTCATCGAAACCACCGCGCACACCGCAGCGCATCCCGCCGCCGCGCCGTCGCCGCCGGCGCCGGGCCAGAGGGCCAGCAGGGCCCGCAGCTCCTCCGCCTTCCAGACCATGACCACGGCCGCCGCCGGCAGCATGAAACAGGCCAGGGTCCCGTTCACCATATAGCTGGTGCACCCGGCCAGCCGCCGGGCCTCCCGGCTCAGCAGGGCGGCCCGGACACTGCGGACCCGCACCGGCTTTTCCCGGTACACCGCCCGGGCACCGCCCCGCCGGGCGGTCATCATCCCCAGGTAGTTCCACCGCAGAATCCCCCAGGACACCCCCAGCGCTCCCAGGCCCGCCAGCGCCAGCAGGCCCAGGGCGGGCAGGTCTCCGGCGGCGGCCTGGCCCAGCAGATAGACCACCCGGGCGTCGGTTCGGACGCTCCGGGACACTGCGTCCAGATTTTGCAGCATCCAGACCAGGCCCTGACGGACCGCGAAGTTGGCCCCGAAGGCCAGCACCAGCACCACCACCGCATAAAAGGCGTTGAGCACCGCCTTATACCGGGTGATCCGGCCTCCCAGCAGGGCCGCCGCCCATCCCACCAGGCAGGACACCGCCAGCACCAGGCAGCCCAGCAGGCACATCACCGGCACCATGGCCAGCGCCGCCCCTACAGGCCGGGCGCCCAGCACGAAATACACCCCGTAGGCCGGCACCAGCAGCAGGGCCAGATAACTGGTGCCCAGGGCCCAGACATAGCCCATCCGCACCGTCAGAATCATTTCGGGCGGAATGGGCAGGGACAGGAGCATTTCGTTGTCCCGGGCGGCATAGAGGGAGCTGTAGGCCACCATCCCGCCGCCGATCACCCCCACCAGCAGGGCGGGCGCGGCCGACAGCACAAAATACAGCCAGTCCAGCCCCGCTTCTGTGAGTGTGGGACACAGCAGGGCATCCAAAACCCCGATGCTCACCATCACCAGCCCGAACAGGCAGGCCATCAGCACCCCAAAGGCCGCCGCCTTCCAGCCGGTCCGGCTCCGGCCGGTGGCACTGCTCCGCCGCAGCGGCGCCGTCAGTTCCAGCCACTGCTTTTTGACCAGGGCTTTAAACATCCTTTTTCTCCCCTTCCAGCTCCAGAAAGACCTCTTCCAGGGAATCATCTCCCTTGACTTCCTCCATGGTCCCGGCCCGCACCAGCCGGCCGCCCCGGATGATGGCCACCTTGTCACAGAGCTTCTCCGCCACCTCCAGCACATGGGTGGAGAAAAAGATGGCGCCCCCCTGGTCGCACATCTGCCGCATCAGGATTTTCAGCTGATGGGAGGCCTTGGGGTCCAGCCCCACAAAGGGCTCGTCCATCAGCATCAGTTTCGGGCTGTGGAGCAGGGCCGACAGGATGGCCAGCTTCTGCTTCATGCCGTGGGAGTAGGCGCTCACCGGCTGGGCCAGGTCCCGGGTCAGCTCGAACAAGTCCCCATACCTCCGAATCCGCTCCCGCCGCTCCCCGGCCGGCACCCCGAACACGTCCCCGATGAAGTTCAGGTACTGAATCCCCGTCATGTATTCGTACAGGTCGGGATTGTCCGGGATGTAGGCCATCTTCCGCTTGCAGGCCAGGGGGTCGGTGCGGATCGAAACGCCGTCCACCAGAATCTCTCCCCCGTCAAACCCCAGAATCCCACAGCAGCTCTTCAGTGTGGTGGTCTTGCCGGCGCCGTTGTGCCCGATGAAGCCGTAAATCTCCCCCGGGCGGATGTGCAGGGACAAATCGTCCACCGCCTTTTTGTCCCCGTAGACTTTGGTCAGATGTTGGATGTTCAGCATAGGCATCTCCTCCCCGTCTGCACCGATGCGTCAGCCCCGTTTCCGCCCCTCTGGCGGGAGGCTGTGCATCTTTTTGATATCAAAATCATATCACTGCGGAGCCCCGCTGTCAAGACCGGATACCAAAAAACGGCAGGGATTTTCCCTGCCGTCTGGAGATTCAATTTTCCCGGGGAATCACCGAAACCGTTTCGATGCCGTAATACCGGAACAGCTCCACCGCCGCCGGGCCGATTTCCTCGCCGCTGACGGCGATGGGGATGGCCGGCGGACAGGCCACCGTGGGCAGGGCGCAGACCCTTCCAGCGGCGTCCCGGGCCGGAATCCGCTCCTGCCGGGCGAACACCGCCTGGCGGATGGAACAGGCCGGCCGGGCCTGCCGGGCCAGGGCGGGCCAGACCGCCGGGGAAAGGTCCCCCGGGGCGGAATCGGTCCCGGGGCAGCTCACCGCCCGGGCCGCCGCCGCCCGCACCCGGTCAAAGTCCCGGGGGAGGTTGCCGGGGGCGAACATCAGCACCAGATACCGGGTGTCGGCGTACTCGCACTCCACCCGGTGAGCCCGGAACAGGTCGGCCAGGGCGCCGCCGCTGCGGCCCACCGCCGCCCCGTCCAACACCAGTTTCAGGGGCTCGGAGGGGCGGACCAGGCCGGGACAGAGGCCCGACAAGTCCTGTTTCAGCCCGTCCAGCCGGGCGACGCAATCGGCCAGCCGGGCGGGCCAGTCCCCGGCCAGGGCCCCGGCGCAGAGGTCCAGGGACTGCAAGATCAAATAGGAAGGGCTGGTGGAGCCGAACAGGCACATGGCCCCCCGCACCGCCGCCGGGTCGGGGCGGAGCATCCCATGTCCGACGTGGAGGTAGGCCCCGCCGGTGAGGACCGGCAAGGTCTTGTGGGCCGAATCACAGCACAGGTCCGCCCCCAGGTCGATGGGGTGGCGGCTGCCCCCCGGCAGAAACCGCAGGTAGGCCCCGTGGGCGTTGTCCACCAGCAGGGGCACCCCATGGGCGTGGCAGAGGGGGGCCAGGGCGGCCACGTCCTGGATGCCCCCCAGGTAGTCGGGGCTGGTCAGGTAGACCGCAAAGGGCCGCCGCCCCGCCTGTTCCATCCCCTCCAGGGCGGCAGCCAGCGCCGCCGGGTCCACCGGGCAGGCGCAGAGGCTGGCGTCGGGCCCCGCCGGGGGCCACAGCCATTCCACGTCGATATCCAGCAAAGCCGCCGCATACAGCAAAGCCTTGTGGGCGTTCCGGGCGGCCAGCAGAACCGGCCTTTGTGACCCGTTCGGTGCCGCCTGCAAGGCCAGAAACACCATGGCCCGGATGCACTGGGAGGAACCCTCGGTGCCGTACCAGGTCCCCGCCGTGCCGAACAGCCGGGCGGTGTTTGCTTCGCTCTGGGCAATGATTCCCTCCGCCTCGTACAGCTCGTCCGCCCCGGCGATCTCGGTCAGGTCCAGCCCCTCGCAGCCCAGGGGGCCACGGCCCTTGTGCCCCGGCATGTGGAGCCGGGAGGTGTCAGAGGCCGCATACCCCCGGACAAAATCCGCGATGGGGGTGGCGCTCATTCGCAGCCCTCGCCGTCGGCGCAGGCGGTGCAGCTGCCTCCCAGCTGGATGGGCACTTCCACGCCCTTTTCGGCCAGGTCCTGGTTTTCGGCCACCTGGATCATGATGGCGCACTCGATCCGCTTCTTGAACAGCTCACAGCCGTACTCGTACACGCCCCGGATGCTGCCGGTGGCGTGGTAGGCGTTGGCGGCGCAGCCGCCGGAACAGTACAG
>CALWZL010000008.1 GCA_944385995.1 uncultured Faecalibacterium sp. | reverse complement strand
GCGTGATGGATGTTCATGGTCAGGGGCATTTTCAGCCGGCCCTGCTGGAGCTCGTATTTGCCCCAGGTGACGACAGGGGCCAGAGTGGTCAAAAGTAAATGGGCAGATATTTGTGTCATTTGCCAAAAAGGTTTACTTGGTGTCAGGATAATGGTAAAATAGAGCCAGAAAACAGACCCAAAACCGCCGGCAAAAGCAGGGAGGAACGCCGGCCCGGGCCTCAGAAGGAGTTGATTTGCATGATCGAAACCATCCAGCGGGTTGCCATTGCCATTGCGGTTGCGGTCGCGGTGACAGGCGCCATTCAGGACTGGTCCAAAGATGTCCCGTCGGTGACCACCGATTATTATGAGCAAACCCAGACCGGCGGCACCATCGAAGCCAAATACACCGCCATGGGAGAATACGACGTATCCTTTACCGATTATCCGGCCCGGGATGTTTTGATTGAGCGGTATGAAGTCTGGTATCCCACAGCGCTGGAAGAGGAAACCGGCAAGGAGTGGCCTGTTGTGGTGATGGCCAACGGTACCGGTGTGGCAGCTTCACGGTATGCGCCGATCTTCCAGCACCTGGCATCCTGGGGATTTGTCGTGATCGGCAATGAACAGCAAAACTCCTGGAATGGCAGCAGTTCAGACGGTGCCCTGAATCTTCTGGTGGAGCTGAACCAGGACCAGGACAGCATTTTTTATCAGAAGCTGGACGTGGAGAATGTCGGCGCTGCGGGGCACTCGCAGGGAGCGATTGGGGCCATCAATGGAGTAACCAACCAGGAGAACGGATGGCGCTACAAGGCATTGTATACAGCCAGCACACCTTCCAGCCTGTATGCTTCTACCCTGGGTTGGGCCTATGATGTCTCCAAAATTGAGATTCCCTACTTTATGGCGGCAGGCACAGGGCTGCTGGATGCCGGAGAAGCAGGGGTGCCGGAGGTGGTAGAGGACACACAGGAGGTATCCATCTCACCGCTGTGGTCTCAGGAGGAAAACTACGGCGGCATTCCGGCCATCACCCCTAAAATTCGGGCCCGCCGGACCGGTGCCGATCATGCCGATATGCTGCCCTGGGGCGACGGTTACATGACAGCCTGGTTTATGTACTGGCTGCAGGGGGATACTGAGGCAGGGAAAGCTTTCTTTGGAGAAGATGCCGAGATCCTGACAAACCCCTGTTGGCAGGACATCGAGAAAAATCTCTGACACAGGTAAATCGCGCCCGGTCGTTCTTTTGGATGGCCGGGCGCTTTTCTGCGTGAAATTTCAGATTGACAATTCCGGGGCAGACGGGTAAACTAAATAAGAATCCTATGCGGGAGTGGCGGAATGGCAGACGCGCTGGTTTTAGGCACCAGTTCCGAAAGAGTGAGAGTTCGACCCTCTTCTCCCGCACCAAAACAAGAAAACCCGGACCTCTTTCCAACAGGAGAGCGGTCCGGGTTTTGCTTATGCGCAATGATTAGGCGTTAAAGACATACCGGTCCAGCCGGTCAAAGGCCTCCTGGACCCGTGTGAAGGGCAGGGCCAGATTCATCCGCACCGAACAGGGTCCGTGGAACATCCGGCCGTCCTGAATGGCAACGCCCACGGCCCAGGCGGCCTTTTCCACATCTTCGATGGTTTTGCCGTGAGCGGCGCACCAGTCGGTGCAGTCCACAAAGAGCATGTAGGTGCCCTCCGGCTTGCTGATGCTGACCCCCTGGAAGTGGTCCCGGATGTAATCGCAGGCGTAGTTGATGTTGCCTGAGAGAACCTGGCACAGCTCGTCCACCCAGACATAACCCTCCGGCTTGTAGGCGCCGATCAGGGCGTGCATGGAGAAAACGTTCATGTCATTGTAGTGACACTTGGAACTCTTGGCCACGCAGCGGTCCCGGAGATAGCTGTTGTAGATGATGTGATAGCTGCCCACCAAACCGGCCAGGTTAAAGGTCTTGCTGGGGGCATAGAGGGCAATGGTGCGGTTGCGGGCGTCCTCGCTGACGCTCTGGGTGGGGATGTGTTTGTGCCCGTTCAGAAGGATATCGGACCAAATCTCATCCGAGATCACCACGCAGTCGTTGGCCTTGTATACCTCCATGGCCTTTTCCAGTTCCCAGCGCTCCCAAACGCGGCCGCAAGGATTGTGGGGGCTGCAAAAAACAGCTGTATGAATGTGATATTTTTTCAGCTTCTGGTCCATGTCCTGGTAGTCCATCCGCCAAACGCCGTCTGCGTCTTTCACAAGGGGGGAGTGGACGATTTTATAGCCGTTGTTGGTCAGAGACTTGGTGAAGCCGATGTAAGTGGGGCTGTGAACCAGAACCGGGTCGCCGGGAGCAGTGCAGCAGGTCAAAGCGCTGACCACGCCGCCCAGAACGCCGTTTTCATATCCGATGCACGCACGGGTCAGCAGGGCCGGATCGCAGCCGTTGCGGGTGACGTGCCACCGGATGATGGAGTCATAATATTCATCGGTGGCAGCAAAATATCCATAGGCGGGATGCTTGGCTCGCTCCACCAGGGCCTCGGTGACGGTGGGAACGGTGGAAAAATTCATATCCGCCACCCACATGGGGATGGCATCGAAGCCTTCGCCGGGGGCGTCGGGAGAAAAGCCGGGATTGCGGCCCAGACCGTCCACCGCGATGGCATCCTTGCCGTGCCGGTCGAGAATCGAAGTGAAATCGTACTGCATGTCAAATCGTCTCCTTTGGTGATGCTTTTTGGAGTTTGGTATCAGTGTAGCACACCGCGCCCGGCGGGTCAATGCCGCGCCTGAGACGGCCGGAAAGATTTCATATTCTGCACCTTGGCCGCGCATACTATGGTGGTCTGGTTTTGCGCCCGGAAAGGGGCTGAAAGTCTGGCTTTCGGCGTACAATCAAGGGCGCAGATCTTTTTGATAAGGAGGCGGGGACGATGGCGAGCCGTGGCCGTATATACAAATATCTGGCTGCCGCACTGCTGGCGGCATTTTGTCTGGCATTTGCCCGCACCGATACCACCGAAAAAAGTATGGTGCGTGCTGTTCTGGTGGAGCCGGGGGAGATGGGGTGGACCGTGGGGCTTCTCTACCAGGCGCCGGAGGCCTCAGCGGATTCCTCAGAAGTGTCAGACGGCATCGGGTTTGCGGCGGCGGAAGGCCCCAGCCTGGAACGGGCCCTGAACAATGCCGCATCCCTTTTGCCTCTGGACGCCAATTTCCGGCTGTGTGATTATCTGGTTCTGATGCCGGGCAGCGGCTGGCAGACACTGGCAGAGTATGAATCTCTGGTATTGGCACGTCAGTGCGGACGAACCAGCGCCTTGCTGTCTGCCTGCGACTTTACCTGTCAGGAGATTTCCAAAGCGACGGAGGAGAGCGGCGACCTTTTGACTGCGCTGCTCCAGTCTCTCAAACAGACGCAGGATGCCGCGCCGCGACTGTATGAGGCGCGAACCGATGCGGGCCTGCTGCTGCCCCTGCTGGCCATCCGGGAAGATACACTCACCATCCAGCCGGAAGGATGGTTTGTCTCGGAAACAGGATCGGTGGCATGGGATGCCCAGCGGACAGCCGTTTATCGCCTCTTGACCGGGTGGGGAGAAGAATTTGTGTTTTGGATGGGGGAACACCCGCTGACGCTTCGGCGTCCTCTGCTCAGTGTGGCGGTAGAGGAGGACAACTGTTTTGCGGTTCGCCTGGACTGTCAGACAGCGGCGGATAGCGTCGATCCCACGCCTGAAGAACTGGCCCAGTTGAGCGCGCTGTGCAATCAGATGCTTCAAGAGCGCTGGGAAGCCGGTCAGGATTTGATCGGTCTGGGGGCGTGTGCAGCCCTGCGGCAGGGAGAGGCGGGTTGGCTGGAACCAACAAAAAACGCCTGCCCGCAGCTGCGGACAGACGTGGATGTTTATTGATTTTGGCTTTGGGAGATCGGCTGGAAAGTGATGGTGACGGTGGTCCCTTTTCCCAGCTCGCTTTCCAGATGGATGCGGGCTGCGTGAATCCGGGCAATCTGCTTAACAATGGCCAAACCCAGACCGGTGCCGCCGGTGGCCTTGCTTCGGCTCTTGTCCACCCGGTAGAACCGCTCAAAGACGCTGGCCTGGGCCTCTTTGGGAATGCCGATGCCATTGTCCTGTACAGAGAGGTAGGGGCGGCCCTCATGGTCGCGGCCTGTCTCCAGTAAGACCCGGCCGCCCGGCTGGTTGTACCGGATGGCGTTGTCGCAGAGATTTTGGCACAACTCCTCCAACAAGCTGGTGGAGCCCAGAACCTGAACGCTGTCTCCGCGGTAATTGAGGGTGACATAGGCGCGGCGGGCGTTCATTTTGAGGCGTTCGGCACACTCCTTGGCAAGTACCGACAGATCCACAGTTTCCATCACAGGGGAATCGTGGGTGCTGCTGGAAGAATCCAGGTGGGACAGCTGAATGATGTCGTTCACAAGACGGATCATCCGGCTTGCTTCGCTGTGGATTTTCTGCCCAAAGGAAGCGACATCCTCCGGGCGGGCAATCCCGGTCTCAATCATCTCGGCATAACCCGAAATACTGGTCAACGGCGTCTTGAGTTCGTGGCTGACATTGGCGGTGAACTCCTGACGCATTTTTTCGTTGCTCTCCCGCATGGCGCGGTCGGAATAGATCGCATCTGCAAAGGGAATCAGTTCCGAATAGGGGACATTTTCTTGGATGCGGTCCAGGTCGTGGGCCATGTTGAGCATGGGCTGAACCAGACGGCGGGTCAGCACACCGGCCAGCAGGGCGCCGATTCCCAGAATGACCAGACAGCTTACCAGAATGGCGGGCAGGGCATCGTTGTACAGAGACCAAATGTTTTTGGCTTCCTGGGCGGTCCGCAGGACGTTGCCGTCGGTCAGAAGGACCGCATAGTAGTAGGTTTCATAGCCGGTGGTGACAGAGGCGCGGATGTCCTGGCCGGTGCCGCCCGAAAAAGCCTGCTGCACTTCAGGGCGGGAGAGATGATTCTCCATCTCGTCCTGTTCGTCGGCGTCGGTGGACTCATAGAGGACCTTGCCGTCCGGCGCGATCAGTGTGACCCGAATGCTGTCAAGGGTGAGGGTGTGCAGGCTTTGGGGATCATAGCGATACTGGGCGGCAATGATGGCGGATTCATTCTGAAGTGCCCGCCAGGCCTGCATGGTGAAAGCCCGGTGGAAGATGAAGACACAGACGGCCACTGCCAGCACCAGGCTTACAAAACCCATCAGGTAGAGCCGCCGGCCAATGGTCTGCTCCATGCTGCGGGTCTTCATTCCTCGCTGCCCTCCTCGCTGTCGGCCAGCTTATAGCCGACCTTGCGGACGGTGAGAATGTAACTGCCTGCGCTGCCCAGCTTTTTGCGGAGGGTGCGGATGTGCATGTCGACGGTCCGGCTTTCCACCGAAATGTCGGTGCCCCAGACCACCTGTAAAATGGTTTCCCGGGTGACCACCAGATTGGTGTTTTCCAGCAGCAGGCGGAGCAGACTGTATTCCTTGTAGGTCAGATCTACCGGCACCCCGCCTACCGTCACACTGTGGCGGGCGTTGTCCAACAGCAGTTCATGGAAGGAGTATACATTGGGCTTGGCCGGCGGTGCCGAGCGGCGAAGGGCCGCCCGGACCCGGCTGAGAAACTCCATGATGCCGAAGGGTTTGGTGATATAGTCGTCGGCGCCGCAGTCCAGGCCCCGGACGGTGTCCAGCTCGCTGGACTTGGCCGTGACCATGATGATGGGCAGTTGGCGCAGGGTGGGGGAGTTGCGGAGCTTTTTCAGAATCGAAAAGCCGTCCTCTCCTGGCAGCATGACATCCAGAATGACCAGTTCAGGCTCCGAGACCCGCATGGCGTGCCAGAAAGCCTCCGGTTCCTCGAAGGAGCGCACATCGTATCCGCTGGACTGGAGGGCATATTGTTCCAGCTCACGGATCGAGGCGTCGTCCTCTACGATATAGATCATTCTTTTTCCTCCTTTTGAGCCTTTTGGGGCTCTGCAGACTTCTTTTCAGCTGCATCTTCGTTGGCTCCGGGGAAGGTGTAACGGGCCCGGTAGCGGTCGACTCTGCGCTGGAAAGCCTCACTTTCCTCGGCGGCCCGGTTGTGCCGCAGGTCGGACAGATACGCATGGGTATCAAAGCTGTCCTGGGCGACCTCGATCTGTGCCACTGCAATGTTGCTGCAATGGGCGCTGATCCGGGAATAACTGGTCAGCAGGTCATCCAGCACAAAACCATAGGTGATGGAGCAGCTGCCGGCCTGCAGACGGGCGATATGCCGGGCCTTGATGGCGCGGACCAGTTCGTTGACCACCGACTCCATCGGTTCCACCTTGCTGGCCAGATGCAGATCGCCCTGCCGGAAGGCCTCGGTGGTGCGGTTGAGCAGATCCTGTACCACGTCCTCCAGGACGCTCAGTTCTTCCTGGGCATCCACAGAGAAGGTGATGGATTTGTCGTGAATTTCCTGGGCGGAGTTCAGCAGGTTGATGGAATAATCGCTGATCCGTTCAAAATCGCTGATGGTGTGAAGCAGGGTGTTGACCTGCTGGCTGTCGTCGTGGTTGAGCTCATGGCTGGAGAGCTTGACCAGATAGGTGCCCAGGGCATCCTCGTACCGGTCCACCTGTTTTTCCTCGTCGCGGACCTTCTGGGCCATGGAGGCGTCCCACTTGCGGGTCAGACTCATGGACTGCAGCACACCGATCCGGGCGGTTTCAGCCATCTTGGAGGTGACGGTGCGGGCCTGGTCTGCGGCCACCGAGGGGGTGTTCAGGAGACGCTCGTCCAGCAGGGTAAAGCTCTCTTTTTTCTCATCGTCGGGAATGGTGAGATAGGCCAGCCGCTCCAGCAGATTGGTGAAGGGGAGCAGCAGGGCGGTGGCGCTCAGGTTAAAGGCGGAGTGCACCACGGCGATGCCCCAGGGCTCGATCACATCGGTAATAAAGGAGAAGTGCAGCACGGCATTCAGGCCGTAGAAAGCGGTCAGGAATACCACCACGCCAATGATATTGAAGTAGAGGTGCACGATGGCCGCACGGCGGGCGTTCTTGTTGGTGCCCACCGAAGAAATCAGGGCCGTGGCACAGGTGCCGATATTCTGACCCATGATGATGGGGATGGCGCTGCCAAAGGTGATGACGCCGGTGGAGCTCAGAGCCTGCAGGATACCGACACTGGCACTGGAACTCTGAATGATGGCAGTGACCAGAGCACCCACCAGGACGCCCAGAATGGGGTTGGAGAAGCGGACAAACAGGTCGGTGAACCAGGGCTCGTTTTCCAGCGGGGCCACCGAATCGGACATGGCGGTCATGCCGGTCATCAGAATGGCGAAGCCAATCAGGATGCCGCCGACGCCCTTTTTCCGCTCACCGCCGAACATAAACAGCAGGATGCCGATGAAGGCCAGCAGGGGACTAAAGGTGGAGGGCTTGAGCAGCTGGATCACCAGGCTGTCGCCTTCCAGGCCGGTCAGACTCAGAATCCAGCTGGTGACAGTGGTACCCACGTTGCTGCCCATGATGATGCCGATGGCCTGGTGCAGCTCCATGATGCCGCTGTTGACGAAGCCGACCACCATGACGGTGGTAGCGCTGGAACTCTGGATGACTGCGGTGACCACCAGGCCCAGAAGGAAACCCTTGAGGGGGTTGTCCGTCAGACGGCTCAGGATTTTCTGCAGCTGGCTGCCTGCCTGCCGCTCAAGGGACTTGCCCATCAGATCCATTCCGTAGAGGAACAGAGCCAGGCCGCCAAGAAGAGAAAATAGATTTGTGATTGTCATACATATCCTCGTTTCTGCGGTGTGTCCGGTTCTCAACTGAAAGCAGCGCCGTATCATGCCTCTGGCCCGCGCGGTGCTCGGCATTGAGATGTTTCTTACAAGAATTTTACTTGTACTTGATTTAAGTATAGTGCGGCAATGTAAAATGTGAAATCGGCAGAATGTAAAATATACGTAAAGACCAGTTTACATAAACCGTTCCAATCAAACCGCCTTCCACAGTATACCGTAGAATGCTCCGGGGCGCAATACGGGAAAAATGATTCGCTGGGAATTGTAATCCCGGACGGTTTTGATTATAATATAAAAAATGGGAAATTTGCGCACAGCCTGCAAGTCCCGACCGAAACGGACGGCTGCCGGAAGCGGCCGCCACAGGGAGGAAATAAGGATGGAAAATTTTACCGTATCACTCGCCAAACTGTCCGAGCGGGTCAATATGGAAGTGGTCTATACCCCGCGTGAGCTGAGCGAGATCAACGTCGAAATCGCCGAGGTCAACCGCCCGGGCCTGTTCCTGGCGGGATATTATGAGTATTTTGACAATCTGCGCCTGCAAATCATGGGTCTGGCCGAGATGAACTTCCTTTCGGTCCAGACGCCCGACCGCCGTTATGAGGCGCTGGACCATCTGTTTGGGGCGATGCCGCCGGCGGTGATTGTCTCCCGCAGCGATGAGCTGACGCCCTTCCCCGAAATGGTGGAGCTGGCCCAGAAATATAAGGTGGCCCTGCTGCGCTCCAACGAGACGACCTGTGTTTTGATGGGCAGCCTCATCAGTACCTTGAATATGGCCCTGGCCCCCCGGATTACCCGTCACGGCGTCCTGGTGGAGGTGTACGGCGAGGGCATTCTGATTCTGGGCGACAGCGGCATTGGCAAGAGTGAGCTGGCCATTGAGCTGGTCAAGCGGGGACACCGCCTGGTGGCCGACGATGCCGTCGAGCTGCGGAAGGTTTCCAACCGCCAGATCATGGGTACGGCCCCCGAGAACATCCGCCACTTCATCGAGCTGCGTGGCATTGGTATTGTCAACGTGGCCCGGGTGTATGGCGTGGGTGCCGTCAAGGTGAATGAGACGGTGGATCTGGTGGTCCAGCTGGAAGCCTGGGACCCCACCAAGAACTACCAGCGCACCGGCCTGGAGACCGAATACTACGAAATTCTGGGCGTCAAGATCCCCAGCACGGCCATTCCGGTTTCCCCGGGACGCAATCTGGCTGTGGTGCTGGAGACTGCCGCCATCAACAACCGCCAGAAGAAGATGGGTTACAACGCAGCCAAGGAGCTGCTGATCCGTCTGGGTCTGGATGACACGGTAGACTGAGAGGGCAGGATCTTGGAGCTGAATACCATCGACGCATTGAAAGAAGGGCTGAAAGCGGCCGGCATCCCGTACCGGGAACAGGAGCCGCTGACTGCCCATACGACTTTTAAGATCGGCGGCCCCGCCGCGGTTTTCGTCCAGCCCACCCGGGAGGAAGAACTGTGCAGGGCCATCGCCCTGTGCAAGGCGCAGGGGGGGCCCTTCTATCTCCTGGGCAACGGCAGCAATATCCTCTTTGGAGATAAAGGCTGGTCCGGCGCGGTGATCTGCCTGGCCGGCATGAAAGGGGAAGTCCGGCAGGAAGGGAATGTTTTGTCCGCCCCGGCTGGCATGCCCCTGAATATGCTCTGTATGGCGGCCCTTCGGGCCAGCCTTACCGGCCTGGAATTTGCCTATGGAATCCCCGGCACAGTGGGCGGCGCGGTGTATATGAACGCCGGCGCCTACGGCGGGGAAATGAAAGATGTATTGGTGTCGGTCCGGCATCTGAACGCATCCGGGGAGATTGTGGAAACGCCCGCCGACGCGCTGGATTTGCGCTACCGCCACAGCATCTTCGAGGAAAGCGGCGACTGCATCCTCTCGGCCAAGGTGCGCCTGGCGCCGGGAGATTCCCAGAAGATCAGTGACCAGATGAACGACCTGATGGGCCGCCGCCGCGATAAACAGCCCCTGGATAAACCCAGTGCCGGAAGCACCTTCAAGCGCCCGGTGGGTGCCTTTGCGGGGGCCCTGATTGACCAGTGCGGGTTGCGGGGCTATCGCCACGGCGGAGCCGCCATCAGCGAGAAACACTGCGGTTTTGTGGTCAATTTGGGCGGGGCGACCTGTGCCGATGTGCTGGCTCTCTGTCAGGAAGTCCAGACCATCGTGCGGGAACAGACCGGCTATACCCTGGAAAAGGAGATCCGGGTCGTAGAATGTTAAAGGAAGTGGGGGAGGCGGTTTTATGGAGCTGTTGATCGTAAGCGGGCTTTCGGGCTCGGGAAAATCGGTCTCGATGAATGCACTGGAGGATATCGGGTATTTCTGTATGGACAACATCCCGGCCTGGCTGCTGCCCAAGATTGTGGCGTTTTCCCGCGCCGGCGACAGCCAGCTGGACCGGGTTGCCATCTCGATGGATGTGCGGGGCTGCCGCTCGCAGGAAGAGATCCGGGAAGCGCTGGATCAGCTGGACCTGCAGCAGACCCCCTACAAAATCCTCTTTTTGGATTCGTCGGACGATGTCCTGTGCCGTCGCTATAAAGAGACGCGCCGCCGCCACCCCATCAGTCAGGCGGAAGATATCCCCACCACCGAGGCGCTGGCCCGGGAACGGAAAATATTGCAGCCGCTGCTGGACCGGGCCGACTATGTCATCGACACGACGCTATTGTCCACCGCCCAGAACAAGGAGCGGATCTGTGATCTGTTTTTGCCGGGCGGCGGGGCCAAGGCTGCCATGAAGCTGAATGTCATGTCGTTCGGGTTCAAGTTTGGCCTGCCGGGAGAGGCGGATCTGGTGCTGGATGTCCGGTGTCTGCCCAATCCCTTCTATGTGCCCGAGCTGAAACACAAGACCGGCATGGATCAGGAAGTGGTGGACTACGTGATGAAGTTTGCCGAGTCCCAGGAACTGCTGCACCGGATTGAATACCTGCTGGATTATGCGATTCCCCTCTATGTAAAAGAGGGAAAGAGTGAGCTGACCATCGCGGTGGGCTGCACCGGCGGCAAGCATCGCTCCATCACCTTTGCCCGGAAGATCGCCGCCTACTGTGAAAAGCTGGGATATGCCGTCAGCGTCCAGCATCGGGACGCCGCCCGGTAACCCTATTATAAAAAGGAAGGAACAGAGCATGAGCTTTGCCTCCGAGGCCAGATGTGAGATCGCAGGACGGGAGCTCACCGGAGACAATACCGTTCGGGCGGCCTGCTATGGGCTGGCCTGCTTTGCAAAACATTTTGATACCAAGGGCCTGGTGCTCCAGACGGAACAGGCCGAAACCGCCGATTATGCCCAGCAGTGTTTTGCGCGCTGCGGCATTCAGGGAGAGATCCGCTGCCGGGAGCACGCCAGCGGCGCGGTCTATGAATTCAGCATCAGCCAGCCGGATCAGGTGCTCCAGATGCACGCCCTGTTTGGGACCAACGGCAACGAGACAAGCCTTCAGATTGACCCGGCTCTGATCCGCAGCCGGGGAAGCGTCAGCGCCTATGTGGGGGCGGCCTTTCTCAGCTGCGGCACCGTTACCGACCCGCAGAAAGGCTACCATCTGGAATTTACCACTCCGCGCACCAATTTGGCCCGGGATTTTGAAGCTCTGCTGGCAGAGCACGAATTTGCGCCCCGGCGCAGCCGCCGCAAGGGGGTCAACGTCATCTATCTGAAAGCCTGTGCCAACATCCAGGCGCTGTTGATTTTTATGGGGGCCGAAAAGGCCGCCGGTTTGATGAATACCGAGCAGGCCGTCAAATCGGTCCGCAACCGGGTCAACCGGTATACCAACTGTGAAACCGCCAATCTGGGCAAGATGGTCCGGGCGAATACGTCGGCCATCAAGGCCCTGCGCTATCTGCAGGAACAGGATGCGCTGGAGGCACTGCCCGAGCCGCTGCGGGAAACGGCCGTCAAGCGGCTCCAGTATCCCGAGCTGTCCCTGTCGGCCCTCTGCGAAACCTTTGAGCCGCGGCCCAGCAAGTCGGGCCTGGCCCATCGGCTGAAACGGCTGGAGGCGCTGTCTGCCGACCTGCGGGCCCGGAAGGAGGGGGGAGAACTACACCGTGAGTGAAACCACCGCCGCACAGCGCGGCTTTGTACACCTGCATGTTCATACCGAATACAGCCTGTTGGACGGCGCCTGCCGCATCGATCAGATGATGGAGCGGGTCAAGGAGTGCGGCCAGACGGCCATCGCCTGCACCGACCACGGGGTGATGTACGGGTGTGTGCAGTTTTACAAGGCCGCCAAAAAAGCAGGCATTCAGCCCATCATCGGGTGTGAAGTCTATGTAGCCACACGCACCCGCTTTGATAAGGTCAGCAAGATCGACGGCAACAACCACTTGATCTTGCTGTGCAAGAATGAGACCGGCTACAAAAACCTCATCAAAATGGTATCGGCTGCTTTCACCGAGGGCTTTTATTCCAAGCCGCGGATTGATAAGCAGCTGTTGGAACAGTACCACGAAGGTCTGATCTGTCTGTCGGCCTGTCTGGCAGGCGAAATCCCCCAGGCATTGCTGGCGGGGGATTACGAGCGGGCCAAATCCGCCGCCCTGTGGTACAATGACCTGTTTGGACAGGGCAACTACTATATTGAGCTGCAGGACCACGGCCTGGCCCAGGACGAAACGGTCCTGCCCCAGCTGATTCAGCTGGCACGGGATACCGGGATTCCCATGGCGGCCACCAATGATGCCCACTATCTGCGCAAGGAAGACGCCCGGGTCCAGGAAATTCTGCTCTGCATCCAGACCGGCAAAACCATCCAGGATGCGGACAAGATGGAATTTCAGACCGACGAGTTTTATCTGAAAACCACCGATGAGATGTACGATCTCTTTTCGATGGTGCCGGAGGCCTGCGCCAATACCGTCAAGATTGCCGAGCAGTGCAATTTTGACTTTGATTTCGGCCATACCAAGATTCCCTACTATAAGGCGCCTGATGGGATGGACAACCAGGCCTATTTTGAAAAACTGTGTTGGGAAGGATTGGAACGCCGGTATGGACCCGATGTTCCCCAGGCCAACAGAGAACGCCTGGCCTATGAGATCGGGGTGATCCGGTCCATGGGCTACACCAACTACTATCTGATTGTCTTTGACTACATCAACTTTGCCAAGAGCCAAAACATTCCGGTGGGTCCGGGACGCGGTTCCGGCGCGGGCAGCATCGCAGCTTATTGTGTCGGCATCACCGACATTGACCCGATTCGGTATAATCTGATTTTTGAGCGGTTCCTCAACCCGGAACGGGTCAGCATGCCGGATTTCGACGTGGATTTCTGCTACGAGCGCCGCCAGGAAGTCATCGACTATGTTAACCGGAAGTATGGCTCAGACCATGTGGCCCAGATTGTCACCTTTGGAACCATGGCGGCCCGCAACGCCATCCGGGATGTTGGCCGGGTGATGGGACTGCCCTATCAAAGCGTGGATACGGTGGCAAAACAGGTCCCGATGGAACTCAAGATGACTCTGAAGCGGGCCCTTGAGGTATCCACCGAGCTGAAGAAGATGTACGACTCTGACCCCCAGGTCAAGGAGTTGATCGACACCGCCGCCAAGGTGGAAGGAATGCCCCGGCACGCCTCCACCCATGCGGCCGGCGTCGTCATCACCCCCGAGCCGGTGGACTATTATCTGCCGCTGGCCACCAACGATGGATTGCCGGTCACCCAGTTCAATATGACCGAGATCGAGGAGCTGGGCCTGCTCAAGATGGACTTTCTGGGTCTGCGGACCCTCACCGTCATCCGGGACGCCGAAACCGCCATCCAAAAGAAAGAGCCGGATTTCGCCATGTCCAAACTGGATTATGACGATCAGGCCACCTATCAGATGTTGGGCCGCGGTGAGACCGAAGGGGTGTTCCAGCTGGAATCTTCGGGCATGCGTCAGGTCCTGATGGGCTTGCAGCCGGAGAATCTGGAAGATGTCATCGCTCTGATTAGCTTGTACCGGCCGGGGCCCATGGAGTCCATCCCCACCTATCTGCGGAACCGCCACGAGCCGGACAAGATCAGCTACAAGACGCCCCAGCTGGCCCACATCCTGGATGTCACCAACGGGTGCATCGTCTATCAGGAACAGGTGATGCAGATTTTCCGGGAGTTGGCGGGCTTTTCGTTCGGCCAGGCCGACAACGTCCGCCGGGCCATGAGCAAGAAAAAGCACGACGTTATGGAAGCGGAGCGGGAGCACTTTATCCACGGCTGCACTGAGCCGGGACACGAGTGCCCGGGCTGTGTGGCCAATGGCATCTCAGAGCAGGTGGCGAATGAAATCTACGACGAGATGTCCAGCTTTGCGTCCTATGCGTTCAACAAGAGCCACGCGGCCTGCTATGCCTATGTGGCTTACCAGACTGCTTATCTCAAGTGCCACTATCCGGCCGCGTTTATGGCGGCCCTGTTGACCAGCGTTTTGGACAACACCGACAAGGTCATTGAATATACCGCCGAGTGCACCCGGCTGGGCATCCGCGTTCTGCCGCCGGACATCAATATCTCAGGCGGCGGCTTTACGGCCGACGGCGAGGGCCAGATTCGCTTCGGGCTCAATGCGGTCAAAAACGTGGGCCGCAACCTGATCGAAAATGTGGTCCGGGAACGTGAAGAAAAACCGTTTTCCAGTCTCTACGACTTCTGCAAGCGGATGCACGGCAACGAACTGAACCGGCGGGCCGTCGAGTGCCTCATCAAGGCCGGCGCCTTTGACTGCACGGGTGCCACCCGCCGCAGTCAGGTGGAAGCGGTGGAAGGCATTCTCAAGAGCGTTGAAAATGACGCCCGGCGAAACCTGGATGGCCAGCTGGACCTGTTCGCGGTGATGGCGGGCGGGAATGAGCCGGTCTCGGACGGATACCAATTGCAGAACCTGCCCGAATATCCCCATGGAGATCTGCTTAAAATGGAGAAGGAGGTCAGCGGGTTGTACCTGTCCGGTCATCCGCTGGATGCCTACCGGGAGCAATCAGCCCGATATGCTTCCCACAGCATCAAGATGCTGACAGGGGAGGACGCCCACAAGCTGGACAATACCAAGGTGCGGATCGTCTGCACCATCGTTCGAAACCGGATGATGACCACCAAGAACAACAGCATGATGGCTTTTACCAGCGTGGAGGATCTGACCGGCACGCTGGAGGTTATCGTGTTCCCGCGGGTGCTGGATACCTTCCGGGATTCCCTGCAGGAAAATGCCGTTGTGGTGATTGACGGACGGCTGTCGGTGCGGGAAGATGAACCGGCCAAGCTGATGGCGGAGTCCATCATCCCCATCGACCGGTATAACCCGGCAGCTCCGGGAGAATATCACCCGGACCCCCTCAGGGAGGCCCCCAGGCGGATCTACATCCGGCTGCCCTCCCGGACATGCAAAGAATACGACAAGGTCATCAATCTGCTCGAAATTTTCGATGGCAATATCCCGGTGATTCTGTACTTGTGCGACGTACAGAAAAAGCTCGCTGTACCGCGGAGACTGTACACATCGGGTCATCCGCTGTTCTATCAGGAGCTGGAACGGCTGCTCGGCACAGGAAATGTTGCAACAAAATAACATGTATGTGAGTGAATCGGGCCGGGTGCAGTGTTTTCAAAGTGGACAAAATGTGCTATAATGTTGGTAATACGGCATGGGCCCATGCGTCTTTGCTGCATGGCAGTCGGGGCGGCAGGGTCCCGGCTTGGGCAGACTTTCCGCCCGAAAGGGCAGGGAGGAGCCGTTGGGAATGAGAAGGATTGAAACATTTATCAAAGGGAAAAGGCATATGTGAATGGGAGGATTTCCACTATGGAGAGACAGATCAAATCCATTGGCGTACTGACCAGCGGCGGCGATGCACCTGGCATGAATGCAGCGGTGCGTGCAGTCGTCCGTACTGGCATCCACAAAGGTTACCGGATGATCGGCATCCAGCGCGGTTACAATGGCCTGCTGAACGGCGAGTGCTACGAGATGAACCTGCGCAGCGTCTCGAACATCATCCAGGACGGCGGCACCATCCTGTATACGGCCCGCTGCCTGGAGTTCAAGACCAAGGAAGGCCAGGACAAGGGCGCTGCCAAGTGCCGTGAGCTGGGCATTGATGCGCTGGTTGTCATCGGCGGCGATGGTTCTTACCGCGGCGCCCGGGAGCTGGCCCACCGCGGCGTTCCGATGATCGGCCTGCCCGGCACCATCGACAATGATATCGCCTGCACCGATTACACCATCGGCTACGATACCGCCATGAACACGGCCATGGAGATGATCGATAAACTGCGCGATACCACCCAGAGCCATGACCGCTGCAGCGTTGTCGAGGTTATGGGCCGCAACGCCGGTTATATCGCTTTGAACGTGGCCATTGCTTCGGGCGCCATGGCTGTTCTGCTGCCGGAGTATGAGTTCGATATGCAGCGCGACATTCTCGACCGCATTGAGATGACCAAAAAGACCGGCAAGAACCACTTCATCATCATTGTCGCCGAGGGCGTGGGCCACGCACAGGAGATCGCCAATGAGATTCAGGCCCGCACCGGCATTGATTCCCGTGCCACCATCCTGGGCCATGTCCAGCGCGGCGGTTCGCCCACCCTGCGTGACCGCGTCAATGCTTCTGCTATGGGCTATCGTGCTGTTTGCCTGATCGATGAGGGCAAGTTCAACCGTATTGTCGGTATGCGCGGTGAGACCCTGGTGGATTATCCGGTGGATGAGGCTCTGGAGATGACCAAGTCTCTGGACCCGGTTCTGCTCGATGTCTGCAATACCATTTCGATCTGATGGATCGGATGGATTGCGTCTGAGCTTTTGAATTTACATTGAATGCAGCGCACGCGGCAGACCAAACCTCTGCCGGGTGCGCTGCATTTTTTGTGTGCGGGAACCCATGAAACAAAATAAACGCAGCATCGATGTATAAATGCGCGATAATACGATCTGTATATAGATGGATGATTTAAAGTCAACTATTTCCCAGACATGAAAGCGCGTCACCTGATAGATGATAATATTGTGCTACGATGGGAAATAAAAACCTGACGCGGACATTTTTTGGCATTCGGGGCTGTGGAGGCCGGATTTCGACAAATGGTTTCAAGGACCCCGCGTTTCATTCCCGGGAGATTTGTGGTATGATGTGGATGTGCCCGGCCATAGCCGGGACCACCAAGAGTAGGAGAGAGACTATGATGGAATTGGAACAGGCAAAAAAGCGCGCTGAGGAATTGCGCGCCATCATCGAATACAATAACCGTCTATATTATGACCAGGATGCGCCCGAACTGGAGGACTTTCAGTATGATGCGCTGACCCGTGAATTGCGGGAACTGGAAGCGGCTTATCCCGAACTGGTCACGCCGGATTCCCCCACCCAGCATGTGGGCGGCACCCCCAGCAGCCGCTTTGCCAAGGTGACCCATGCGGTCAAAATGGAAAGTCTTCTGGACGCCTTCAGCTATGACGAATTGCGGGACTTTGACCGTCGGGTGCGGGATGCCGGTATAGAACCGGAATATGTAGTTGAGATCAAGATCGACGGTCTGTCCTGTAGTCTGGAGTATGAAAACGGGAAGTTGGTCCGGGCCTCTACCCGTGGAGATGGCGTTGTGGGGGAAGATGTCACCGAAAACGTCCGCGCCATTCGGAGTATCCCCAAGACATTGCAGGGAGCGCCGGAGTACCTGGAAGTGCGGGGCGAGGTGTATATGCCCCATGCGGCTTTCCAGAAACTGTGTGAAGAACAGGAGCTGCAGGGCGCGGCGCCTTTCAAGAATCCGCGCAATGCGGCCGCCGGTTCACTGCGCCAGAAGGACCCTAAAATCACTGGCAGCCGTGGGCTGTCCATCTTTATATTTAATGTACAGCAGATTCGCGGGGTCGAACTGACCACCCATGCCGGCAGCCTGGATTACCTCAAGGGATTGGGGCTGCCGGTGTCGCCGCGGTATCATGTGGTGCACACCATCGAGGAGGCCATCGCCGAGATCGAACAGATTGGCCAGGGACGTGCCGGTCTGGATTTTGATATGGACGGCGCCGTCATCAAGGTGAATGACTTTGCACAGAGAACCCAGCTGGGATCTACCGCCAAGTTCCCCCGGTGGGCCATTGCGTTCAAGTATCCGCCGGAGGTCAAAGAGACCCGTCTGCTGCAGATTGAGATTGCGGTAGGCCGCACCGGCGTCCTGACCCCCACGGCCTCTTTTGAGCCGGTGTTCCTGGCAGGCACCACCGTTTCCCGGGCGACCCTTCACAATGAGGAATTCATCCGTCAGTTTGGTCTGTGCATCGGCGACACCATTCAGGTGCGCAAGGCAGGAGATATCATCCCGGAAGTGATCGGTGTCACCGCCCACGCAGAGGGAGCGGTGCCTTATCAAATGCCCACCGTCTGCCCCTCCTGCGGCGCGCCGGTGGTTCACCTGGCAGACGAGGCAGCGCTGCGGTGCATCAACCCGGAATGCCCGGCCCAGTCCCTGCGGAACCTGATCCACTTTGCTTCCCGGGATGCCATGGACATCGATGGGCTGGGGGTGGCGGTCTGTACCCAGCTGGTGGACCGCGGCCTGGTCCGTTCGGCAGCTGACCTGTACACCTTGACCCGGGAGCAGCTGCTCACCCTGGACAAGTTCAAGGATAAGAGTGCTGACAACCTGCTGCGGGCCATTGCCCGTTCCAAGGAAAATAATTTGGATAAGCTGATCTTTGGCCTGGGTATTCGGAATATTGGGTATAAGGCCGCCGCCCTGCTGGCGGAGCGGTTCGGCAGCATGGATGCAGTTCGCACGGCAGATATGGAGGCCCTGTGCACCATCGATGGCTTTGGAGAGATCATGGCCCAGAGCGTGGTGGAATTCTTTGCCAAAGAGGGCACCGAAGACCTGATCCGCCGCCTGGCAGAACAGGGCGTGAATATGACCTGGAAAGGGGAGGTGCGGACCGACCGCTTTGCGGGCAAGACCTTTGTGGTGACCGGGACCTTGTCTTCTCTGTCCCGCAAAGAGGCCGAGGCGCTGATTGTCAGGAACGGCGGCAAGGCCAGCGGCAGCGTGTCCAAAAAGACCGCGTACGTGGTGGCAGGCGAGGCAGCCGGCAGCAAGTTGGACAAAGCCAATGCGCTGGGGATCCCGGTGCTGACCGAAGCGGAATTTCTCGCCATGATGGAACAGGAGTGACCCCTAACCCGAGCGGATGGAACAGAAAGATGGACCGGCAGGCCAAAATTCCCAAAATCTGGCAATTTTTACTGTTGAAGAGACTGGTAAAATATGGTAAAATCTATAGTGCAAGGACGGGGTGCATCTGATTCGCCGAAACTGCCGGGGAAAGATCGAGAGCACGCATAAAACAGCGCTTTTACACAAAAATGCCGGTTTCAGGACTCTTGTGCGCCCCTGCATGATACCGCAAACTTCCGGCCGGTGCGTCGGCAGCGGCGGGCTTGACTGGGTACATTTTACGCATGGGAGGAACAATCATGGACAAGATCAAGTTTTTGATGTCGGATACCGGAGCAGAGGTCACGCCGCTGTGCCGCGAGGCGCTGGAGCAAAAGGGTGTGGATGTCACCGTGGTGGAAAAAGATGGAACCAAGGTGCTGCAGAAGATGCTCTCGGTACGGCCAAACGTGGTGCTTCTGGATGCGTTTATGCCGGGCCTGGATGCGCTGACCATCAAGCAGCGGTACAATGCAGCGGGGGAGTGGCACACTTCGTTCTTTGTCACAGGCGCCTTTCAGAGTGAAGAAATGGTCCAGGAACTGCTGGACGAAGGCTTTTCCTATTATTTTGTCAAGCCCTTTGATGAGAGCGTGCTGGTGAGCCGGGTGCTCAAGGCGGCCGCCAAGCCGGAGCAGCGGACGCCCTTCACCACCGCCGACAGCGACGAGGTGACGGTGACCGAGATCCTACATCAGATCGGCGTGCCGGCTCACATCAAGGGTTACCAGTACCTGCGGGAAGCCATCCTGATGGCCGTGGATACGCCGGACTATATCAACGCGGTGACCAAGCGGCTCTACCCCGACATTGCCCAGAAGAACGCCACCACAGCCAGCCGGGTGGAACGGGCCATCCGGCATGCCATCGAGGTGGCCTGGGACCGGGGCGACGTGGACACCCTCAACCGCTATTTCGGCTATACCATTCACAATATGCGGGGCAAGCCCACCAACAGTGAGTTCATCGCCATGATTGCCGACAAAATCCGCCTGGACAAAAAACAGCGGATTGGCTGAAACCAGGCGCGGGCCGCCCGGCGGGGGACGGCCTGTGTTTGATTCCGGCTGGACATAAAAAGACCCCGCGGGAGGAGGTAGGTCCCGCGGGGAAGTGCAGCAGCGCCGAAGTACAGCGCCGGGGGTGGTTCCTGTTTGACAAATGGGTCTGCTGCCTGTATTGTACCACGCACGCCCTGTTTTGGACAGCAAAAAGGGAAAACTGGTTGTGATTCTGGCAGAATTTGCCAGAATATGCCGCAAACCGGCACAAAATGAAACGAAACAGAAGGCTTAGAGGGACAGAACGGGAGAAAATGAAAGAATTTCTGCCTGTGGGCGGCATTTTCCCCTTGCATTTTCCGAATTCCGTGCTATAATACTATAGCAATCGTTCCGAAGGCCGCTCGAGGGGGTAGCCGAAATTGAAGGTTGTGATGGGCACATACATGGAATATGGCCCCTATTTGTCAGAACCAGAAATGAGGTGAATTGTATGAAACAGGGTATCCATCCCAACTACGTTGACTGCACCATCACCTGCGCATGCGGCAACGTAATCAAGACCCGCTCCACCAAGCCCGAGATCCACGTGGAAGTTTGCTCCAAGTGCCATCCTTTCTACACGGGCAAGCAGAAGCTGGTTGATACCGGCGGACGTGTGGACCGCTTCAACCGCCGCTTTGGCCGCAAGTAATTTTTTGCAGCTGTTACACCGCTCTTCGTATGGGAGAGCGGTGTTTTTTTGTGGCTGTGTGCGGGAATTTACACCAGTCTGCCTTAATTTGAACACATTTGCATCCTATAGTATTGTATGTTTCCAAACAATAGAAAGGAGCATCTGCCAGTGATCGAAGTATCGCATCTGACCAGGGAGTACAGCGGCCGTCCGGCGGTGAGTGATTTGTCTTTCACCGTAGAGGATGGCCAGGTTTATGGCCTGCTGGGTCCCAATGGCGCGGGCAAATCGACCATCATGAACATCATCACCGGATATCTGGCCGCCACCAGCGGAACGGTAACGGTGGACGGCCATCCCCTGCCCGAGGAGGCCGACGCAGCCAAAGCCTGTATTGGCTACCTGCCCGAGACGCCGCCCCTTTACCCCGAGATGACGGTGCAGGAATATTTGACGTTTGCGGCCGAGCTGAAGGGTGTCAAGCGGGCCGAGCGGACCGCACAGGTGGAAAAGGCGGCCCGCCGCACCGGCTTGACCGAGGTGATGCCGCGGCTGATCCGCAACCTGTCCAAAGGCTACCGTCAGCGGGTGGGAATCGCCCAGGCGCTGCTGGGACACCCCAAGGTCATCATTCTGGATGAGCCCACGGTGGGGCTGGACCCGGCCCAGGTCATTGAGATCCGGCGCCTGATCCGGGAACTGGGTCAGGGACACACCGTGATTTTCTCCAGTCATATCCTCAGTGAGGTGCAGGCAGTCTGTACCAGGGTTTTGATTCTGTCTCACGGCCATCTGGTGGCCGAGGGCACGCCCCAGGAACTGAGCGCCCAGCTTGGCCCCCACGGTGTGCTGCATGCTACGGCTCTGGGCAGCTGGAGCGCGGTGGCTGCCGCTGTGCGGCGGGTCAAGGGAATTCAGTCGGTGGAGATGGAGAGCGAAGAAAACGGGGAAGTTGCCTTCACGGCCCGGAGCGCTTCGGGCGAAGATCTGCGGGCCGCGGTCAGCCAGGCGCTGGCAGCTGCCGGCTGTGCCGTGCTGAATCTGACCGCAGAAACCCTCAGCCTGGAGGATATCTTCCTCGAACTGACCGAACCGGAAGAAGCTGAAACAGACAACCAGGAAACGACAGGGGAGGAGGAATAAGATGACGGCTATCCTGAAACGGGAATTCCGCAGCAGCTTTTCCGGTATGATGGGCTGGCTGCTGACCGCTTTTCTGACCGCCGCTTCGGCGCTCTATTTCTTCGCCAATAACCTGAGTTTTGGCCTGACCGATTTCGGTTATTATACGCTGTACCAGACGGTGTTTGTCCTGCTGGTTTATGTGCCGGTGTTGGCCATGCGCAGCTTCGCCGAGGAAAAACACAGCCGCACCGATCAACTTCTGTTGACCAGTCCGGTGTCGGTCTGGGGGATTGTTCTGGGCAAATACCTGGCCATGTGCGCGGTTTTTGCCCTGCCCTGCCTGGCAGATGGGGTCCTGATCGTCGTACTTCGGGCTCTGGGCAGCACCAATACTGCCCTTCTGTCCAACTTCTCCAGCTTGTTGTGCTACTACTTGCTGGGCTGTGCGGCCATTGCCATCTGTGAGTTCCTCTCCAGCCTGACCGAAAACCAGATCATCGCGGCGGTACTTGGGTTTGGTGCCCTTCTCCTGACCTACCTGATGCCCGGCCTGCAAAGCCTGTTCAACGCCGGCAGCGTCGTGGCACTGGTGGCCTTTACGGTGCTGGCCGCTGCGGCTTCCCTGGGGGCCGGCCTGCGCAGCCGCAGTTTTACGCTGGGATGCTTTCTGTTCGCGGCGCTGGCCGTCGGCATTGCGGTCCTGTTCACGGTCCGCAGTGCCTGGCTGACTGAGGCGTTCAGTTCGGTCCTGGGAGCGCTGGCTCTCTTCAGCCCCTTTGAGGACTTTGTCAACGGCAGCTTTTCGATTCCCGCCCTGGTGTATTACATCAGCGCAGCGGGATTGTTCCTCTTCTTTACGGCGCAGGGAATTGAGAAGCGCCGCTGGAACTGAAAGGGGGCCAAAGAATGAAGTCCAATCATCAATTGCGCCGCCTTTTTGCCGCACCGGCGGATGGCGGGCGAATTTTCCGCAGCGGTTTGTATTCCACCGCAATTCTAGCGGCTGCGGTGGTCCTGGTCATCCTTGTGAATTTGATTGTCCAGGCCATTCCCACCAAATATACCGAGTTTGACCTGTCCGAGGGCGGACTCTATACCCTGAGCGATACCTCCCGTCAGGTGGCGGAAGGACTGACCCAGGATGTGACCATTTATTATCTCTGTGAGACGGGCAGCGAAGACGCCATCATCACCCGCCTGCTGGACCAATACGCGGCATCCAGCAGCCACATTCACTGGGAACAGAAGGACCCCGCCGTCTATCCCACCTTTGCATCCCAGTATGGGGCGGAACAGGTCTCGGGCGGAAGCCTGATTGTGGATGCGGGCACTGGCAGCGATGTGCTGGACGCGGTGGACTTTTATGTCTATGACTACTCCGATTACTATAGCTACAGTATCCGGTTTGATGGGGAGCAGCAGATCACAGCGGCCCTCTACCGGCTGACCAGCGGGGAAGCCAGCCAGGCCTACTATACCACCAACCACGGCGAAAGGGCTTTGTCTGACACCCTGGTGGACGCCCTCGAGGCCCAGAACATCCAGACCCAGGAATTGAATCTTTTGAGCAGCACCATTCCCGAGGATTGCGCCCTCCTGATTATCAACTGTCCTGCAAATGATTTCACGGGTGCAGAGGGAGCAGTGGACGAGGTCGGAATGCTGGAGGATTATCTGTCTGGCGGCGGCAAGATTCTCCTGACCACCGACGCCTATTACAGCACCCCCAATCTGGACGCCGTCATGGCTGAATTCGGGCTGTCCCGGGTGGAGGGCCTGATTGTGGAGGGAGACGCCAACCACAGCCTGTACGGCTACAGTTATTACCTGCTGCCGGACTATGCTGTCACCTCTGAGAGTACGGCTCTCGATGGACTGGACACCAGTGCCTATCTGCTGATGCAGATGGCGCAGGGCATTCAGATCACCCAAAATGACACCGTCACTGCGGAAGCTCTGCTCACCACATCTTCCGCAGCCTACAGCAAGGTGGCTGGTTATGAGATGACCACCGTCGACAAGGAGGAGGGCGACATCGACGGCCCCTTCAATCTAGCGGTCTGGGCGCAGAATGACGACACCGGGTCCCAGGTGATCTGGATCGGCTGTTCCAATATGGACGACGAGGCTCTGTATATGAGCGTGCCCGGCAACTGCGATTTCCTGGTGGGCTGTGCTGCCTCGCTGACCGGTCAGTCCAGTGATATCCTGATCGACTCCAAGGCGCTGGAAGCCGACCAAATTACCATTCCGGCCGGTACGGCCACCGCGGTGGGACTGATTTTCCTGTTGGTGGTGCCGGTAGGACTTCTGGTCACAGGTGCCGTGGTCACCATCCGCCGCCGCAGAAGATAAGGGAGGTGCAGAGATGAAAGCAAAACAGCGCACACTCCTGATTCTGGTGATTCTGGTCCTTTTGGCCGGCGGTGTGTTGGCTCTGCTGACCTTTTCCAATCAGAAAGCGGAACAGGCGGCCAGCGAAGCAGAAGAGGGAAGCATTTCTCTGTCCTCCTTTGCGGTGGACAGCCTGACCCAAATCGAATACACCTATCAGGGAGAGACCGTTTCTCTGCTCTATGACGGTGAAACCTGGACCTTGGCCGACGACCCGGATTACCATCTGGATCAGACCAAGTGTGATACCATGGCCGCAGATTTGGCGGATCTGCGGGCCAAACGGCAGATCGAAGTCCAGACAGGGGAAGACTATGGGATGACGGCGCCTCTGGTCACAGTCACAGTGACGGCGGGAGGCGAGACCAACACCTTTGCCTTTGGTGACACCAATACCATCACCGGGGACATCTACCTCCAGAAAGAGGGCGACGATGCCATCTATACGGCCTCGTCCTCCAAGGTCGGCTGTTTTGAGTACGGCAAAGCGGATCTGTTTGGTTCCTTCAACCCAGCGGGCATCACCTCCAGCAGCCTGGAAACCATCGACTACACCTATTCCAATGGGGAAGAGAACTTCTCGGTCAGCCTCAAAACCATATCGGTGGCCGCTGACGATGATGACACCGCGGACAGCTCGGGCAGCGGAACCTATACCACCGTCTGGCGTCTGACCGATGCACCTGACACCGCTTTGGACGAGGATGCCGTCAATGACCTTCTGGCAGCGCTGGGCGGGTATGTGTCAGGGCAGATCACCGGCGCAGACCCCGCCGCCTATGGCTTCGATACCCCCCTTGTCACTGTCACCGCATCGGACGGGGACAATTCCTACCGCCTCACCTATGCCGCCGGCACCGACGGCTATTATATGATGGTGGAAGGGGACAGCTCCATTTATACGGTGGATGCCACCGTCCCGGAAGCCTTCCACCGCACCGCCGAAGCGTGGAAAGCAGCGTCGTAAAAAGCAAGTAAAATTTCATTTTTTCCAAGAGCCCGGACGCATGCCGCGTCCGGGCTTTTGTGCTGCCTGCGTCTGTTTTCTAAAAAGGAAAGCATTCGACAGATTTGGAATGATGATTTTGTGAATTGACATTTTCTGTGCGATTGTTTAAGATAGACGCAGTATGCCGCCTGTATTCTGCATCCGGCATGTGACGCATTGATTCCATGCAAGGGGAGGACTCATCTGGAAAATGGACAATTCTGTAATCGTATCCCTGCGTGACATCGTAGTGGACTTTGACGGCCAGCGCATCCTGAATGGATTGAATCTGGACATTCACGACAAGGAATTCGTGACGCTGCTGGGCGCGTCCGGCTGCGGCAAAACCACCACGCTGCGGCTGATCGCCGGCTTTCTGGAGCCGAACGCGGGTCAAATCATCCTGCACGGCAAAAACATCACCGGTGTGCCGCCCTACCGGCGCCCGGTCAATACGGTGTTCCAAAAGTACGCCCTGTTTCCGCATCTGAATGTGTTTGAGAATGTGGCCTTTGGACTGCGGCTCAAGCATATGGATGAGGACACCATCCGCACCAAGGTGCGGGACATGCTGGAAGTTGTGGGTCTGAAAGGCTTTGAGCGGCGCAGCATCTCCCAGATGTCGGGCGGTCAGCAGCAGCGGGTAGCGATTGCGCGCAGTCTGGTCAATGAGCCCGAGATTCTCCTTTTGGATGAGCCACTGGGCGCGCTGGATCTCAAGCTGCGCAAGGAGATGCAGCTGGAGCTCAAGCGCCTGCAGCGGGAGATGAACATCACCTTTATTTATGTCACCCACGACCAGGAAGAAGCCCTGACCATGTCGGATACCGTGGTGGTCATGAACGGCGGCGTCATCCAGCAGGTGGGCACCCCTGAGGAAATTTACAACGAGCCCAAGAACGCCTTTGTGGCCGACTTCATCGGCGATTCCAACATCATCGACGGCGTGATGCACCGGGATTTCCTGGTGTCCTTTGCGGGGGTTCAGTTCCCCTGTGTGGACCGCGGCTTCAAGCCGGAACAGAGTGTCCAGGTGGTGATTCGGCCTGAAGATATCGAGGTGGTCTCTCCGATGGAAGGCCAGCTGACCGGTGTCGTCAACGAAGTGATCTTCAAGGGCGTCCACTTTGAAATGCACGTGGACTGTGACGGCCGCGAATGGCTGATTCATTCCACCCGTGCCTGTACCCCCGGCGAGCGGATCGGCATGTGCATCGGCCCCAATGAAATTCATATTATGGCGCGGTCGGAGGGGTGAACGGGATGAAACAATATGATAAACGGCTTGCCGCCCCCTATCTGGTTTGGATGGCGCTGTTCACGGTCATCCCGCTGCTGATCGTCTGTTACTATGCGCTGACCGATGGCGAAGGCCATTTGACCCTTGCAAATCTGGTGTCGGTCAGCGGATACGGCTCGGTGTTTGCCCGCAGTCTGCTGCTGGCCATGATTGCCACCGTCATCTGTCTGGTGATTGCCTTCCCGGTGGGATATTTCCTGTCCCGTCTGCGGGTCAACAAACAGCGGATCATGCAGATGCTGGTGATGCTGCCCATGTGGATGAATTTCCTGCTGCGCACCTATGCCTGGATGGGTCTGCTGAGCATCAACGGCCCCATCAACACCCTGTTGGGATTGTTTGGCCTCGGACCTTTCAATATGCTGAATACTGCGGGAGCGGTGGTGCTGGGCATGGTCTATAACTATGTGCCCTATATGATTTTGCCCCTCTATACCAGCATGACCAAGATTGACCAGAGCATTGTGGAGGCCGCCCAGGACCTGGGCGCCAACACCACCCAGACCCTGTTCCGGGTGCTGATCCCCATGAGCGTGCCCGGCATCTGTACCGGCATTACCATGGTGTTTGTCCCGGCGGTGTCCACCTTTGTTATCAGCCGTATGCTGGGCGGCGGCTCCAACCTGTTGATCGGCGATCTGATCGAGATGCAGTTCCTGGGCAACAGCTACAATCTGAATGTCGGTTCGGCCATGAGCCTGGTCCTGATGATTATCGTTCTGCTCTGCATGAGCTTTACTTCCAGCTTTGACGAAGATGAAATGGAGGGGGTGTCCTGATGAAGACAAAGCATCTCCGCCTGATGCAGCGGACCTATGTCATCCTGTTTTTTGGATTTATGTACCTGCCCATTGCGTATATGATCCTGTTCAGCTTCAACGAGAGCAAGGGCTACGCCCTGTTTACCGGTTTTACCACCAAGTGGTACGCCAGCCTCTTGACCAATTCCTCCATTCTGCGGGCCCTGGTGGTCTCGCTGGAAGTGGCCCTTGTCTCGGCGGTGGTGGCGACCGTGCTGGGGACAGCCGCTTCCCTGGGCATTGCCGGTATGAAACGGACCTCCCGTCTGGTGATTACCAACATCACCTACATCCCGGTGGTCAACCCGGAGATCATCACCGGCATTTCCCTGATGCTGCTGTTTGTGGCTTATCAGCGATTTGCGGCAGGGGTGTCCTGGCTGCCGGATGTCATCATGGGCATGCCCACCCTGCTGATTGCCCATGTGGCTTTTAACGTGCCCTATGTGATCTTCAACGTCAGCCCCAAGCTGCGCCAGCTGGATATCCATCTCTATGAGGCGGCGCTGGATCTGGGATGCGACCCCAAACAGGCTTTCTTCAAGGTGATTTTGCCGGAAATCAGCCCGGCCATCCTGTCGTCTTTCCTGATCTGCCTGACCTACTCCATCGACGACTTTATGATCTCCTATTTCAACTGCGGTACCGTCGAGACCCTGCCCATTGCCATTTACTCGATGACCCGCCGCAAGGTCAGCCCTGAGATCTACGCCCTGTCCACCATCATGTTTGGGGCAATTCTGGCTGTGATTCTGCTTTCCAACACCATCGAGGGCCGCCGCTATAAGCGGGACCTGAACGCACAGCAGGGCTGAGGGGAGGGGACAAGATGAAACGTCTGTTTGCATTTCTGTCTGCCCTGGTGCTGGCGGCAGCCTGCACCGGGACCGCCCTGGCCGCGGAACCCATCCAGGTGACCGACGATATCAGCGTCTCGGGAGACTATGACTGGACCCGGTTTGCGGGCCAGAACATCACCCTGAATGTCTACAACTGGGGCGAATACATCTCCAGCGGTTCGGATGGCAGCGTGGATGTGGTGGCCGCCTTTGAAGAACTGACCGGCATCCATGTGAACTATACCACCTTTGATTCCAATGAGTCGATGTATGCCAAGCTGAAATCAGGTGCAGCCAGCTATGATGTCATCATTCCTTCTGACTATATGGTAGCCAAGATGATTGATGAGGAGATGCTGCTGCCCCTCAACTATGACAACATTCCCAACTTTGCTCTGATCGATGAACAGTACCGCAACCCCGACTATGACCCCGAGAATGCCTACACAGTTCCCTATATGCTCTGTACCACCGGCATCATCTACAACACCACCATGGTGGATCAGGCACCCACCAGTTGGGCGGACCTGTGGGATGAGCAATACGCCGGCAACATTCTGATGTTCAACAACAGCCGGGATGCCTACGCCATCGCAGCCTTTAAGGAAGGAAAGAGCGTCAACCCTGCGACCACCGACGAAGTGGATGAGGTGATGGAACAGCTCAAGACCCAAAAGCCTCTGGTACAGGCCTACGTGATGGACGAAATTTTTGATAAGATGATCGGCGGCGAGGCGGCCATCGGCGTATACTATTCAGGCGATGCCATTACCATGATTGGAGACAACCCCGACCTGGCCTGGGTCTTCCCGGAAGAGGGGAGTGTGCTGTCGGTGGACTGTATGTGCATTCCTGCCACCAGTCAGAACCAGGAAGCGGCAGAGATGTTCATCAACTTCATGTGTGAGGTGGACGTAGGCACTGCCAATGCCGAGTATATTGGTTACACCACGCCCAGCACTGCCGTTTGGGAACAGCTGGACGATGAACTGAAGTACAGCGAAATCGCCTATCCCTCGGAAGAAATTGCCGCCAAAGAGCAGGTCTTTACGGCTCTGAGCGAGGAAGTCAACAGTGAGTTGGATGTCAAGTGGAGCGAGATGAAGAGCTATGACGAGGGCGGCAGCGGGTATTTGTTCCTGCTGTTGCTGCTGGCCATGGTTGTGCTGGCATGCTTCAATATCTGGCGCAAGATGCGCCGGAAGGTGCGGAACATGTACTGATGTCCGTCCAACCGAAAGGAGAACACGATGGAATACCGGAGCTTTTACACCGAACAGATGACCCTGGACGAAGGGGATGTGGACTTTCGCGGCCTGATGAAGCCTTCGGCCCTGCTGCGCTGTGCCGAGCATCTGGCCACAGCCCATGCCTGGGAATTGGGCATGGACAAGGCTTTTTACAGCGCACGGCACATGGTCTACCTGGTGGGCCGGCAGGCGTTCCAGTTCTACAAGGTGCCCGCCATGCGGGACACCCTGACCCTGACCACCTACCCGGAACAGAGCCGCCGCGCCGCCAATAAGCGGGTGATGGTGGTCTGCAATGGGAGCGGGGAAGAGATTGCCCGGGTGGATACCCGCTGGACGCTGGTGGATACCGACTCCAGCAAGATCATACGGCATATCCCCGAAGATATGGAGGGCCACTGGAATGAGGAGGTGGCTTGGGAGCTGTCGCAGACAGTCCCCAAAGCGCCGGAGCTGATCCCGGCGGGTGTGCGGCGTGCCGGCTATTCCATCTGCGACACCAACCGTCACATCAACAATGCCGCCTATCTGGACGTGGTCTGTGACGCTCTGCCCCAGGAGGTCATTGAGCAGGGTCCCATGCAGTATGCAGTCATCAAATACCACCGCCAGGTCCCCTTTGGAGAGGAAATGGAATTGTTTTACGGCCAGGCAGAGGGGGAACAGGGCCCGGGCTGGTATGTAACCGGCCGTCGGGAAGGCAAAGCAGCGTTTGAACTGTTCTGCCGCTTTTAAAAGAGCAGCTGGAAAGCAATTTTGATTAAATTACAAAAAAGTTACAAAAAGGTATTGCAAATTGGAGACAAAAGAGTTACAATACAGTTACAGCAGAGAGCCAATACGGCGACTGTGAAATCTTTTTCTTCTTGCTTTTGAGGTGTCGGGCGCGGCCAACTCCTCCTCCGGCTGTTCTCCTTCTCAGCTGTCTGGCTGTGCCACACAGGCGATACCTCACTTCGTGTGCAAAAAAGTCCGTCTTGCAAGAGACGGGCTTTTTTGTTTGGGTGGAGAGACCCTGTGAGAGGGGTGTTTTGTGGATAAGTTGCAGGTTCTTCATCCATTGACTATGCAAAGTGACTGTTTTTTGCCATTGCGGATTGTAAAACTTTGTCGACCGGATATTTTGTATTCCAGCCGCAAATGTGGTATAGTATAGCCAAGTATCATTTCCGGCGTTGCGCGAAACAAGTGTGGCCGCAGCGTCTCACAGGTGGCATAGAAAAGGAGATTGGATCATGGCATATTTTTATGAAGAACCCTCCCGTACTTTCGGCGAATATCTGCTGGTGCCCGGCTATTCATCAGCCGAGAATGTGCCCACCGCAGTGAGTCTGAAGACCCCGCTGGTGAAGTACCGCAAGGGAGAAGAGAAGTGCCCGCTTGAAATGAACATCCCGATGGTCAGTGCCATCATGCAGTCTGTGTCGGGTGAGAAGCTGGCCATTGCGCTGGCCCGCCAGGGCGGCGTTTCCTTCATCTATGGTTCCCAGAGCATCGAAGATGAAGCTGCAATGGTTCGCCGCGTCAAGATGTACAAGGCCGGCTATGTGGTATCTGATTCCAACCTGTCCCCTGAGGCAACCCTCCACGACGTGCTGGAGTTGAAGGCCAAGACCGGCCACTCCACCATCGCCATCACCGATGACGGCACCGCCAACGGCAAGCTGCTGGGCATTGTGGCCTCTCGTGACTACCGGATCAACCATACCCCTGACGATGCACCGGTCACCACCTTCATGACCCCCATGAGCAAGCTGGTCACCGCTCCCGAGAATACTTCCCTCCACGACTGCAACAACATCATCTGGGACAACAAGATCAACACCCTGCCCCTGGTGGATGCCGAGGGTCATCTGAAGTATTTTGTGTTCCGCAAGGACTACAACTCCCACAAGGAGAACGCCAACGAGCTGCTGGATTCCCGCAAGAGCTATGTGGTGGGCGCTGGTATCAACACCCGTGACTATGCCGAGCGTGTTCCCGCTCTGGTGGAGGCCGGCGTCGATGTTCTGTGCATTGACTCTTCCGAGGGCTTCTCGGAGTGGCAGAGCCGCACCCTGAGCTGGATTCGCGAGCACTACGGCGACAAGGTGAAGGTGGGCGCCGGCAATGTTGTGGATCGGGACGGTTTCCGCTTCCTGGCTGAGGCTGGCGCGGACTTCGTCAAGATCGGCATCGGCGGCGGTTCCATTTGCATCACCCGCGAGACCAAGGGCATTGGCCGCGGCCAGGCCACCGCAGTCATCGAGGTTGCCAAGGCCCGCGACGAATATTATAAGGAGACCGGCATCTATGTCCCCATCTGCTCGGACGGCGGCATTGTCCACGACTATCACATCACCCTGGCTCTGGCCATGGGCGCGGATTTCGTGATGCTGGGCCGCTACTTCGCCCGCTTCGACGAGAGCCCCTCCAACCGCGTCCGCATCAATGGCCAGTACATGAAGGAGTACTGGGGCGAGGGTTCCAACCGCGCCCGCAACTGGCAGCGGTACGACCTGGGCGGCGCCACCAAGCTGTCCTTTGAGGAAGGCGTGGACAGCTATGTGCCCTACGCCGGCCCCTTGGCTGACGGTGTCCAGACCACCCTGTATAAGGTCAAGAGCACCATGTGCAACTGCGGCGCCCTCTCCATCCCTGAGCTGCAGGAGAAGGCCAAGCTGACGGTGGTTTCCTCCACCTCCATTGTGGAGGGCGGCAGCCACGACGTTCTGCTCAAGAACTCTACCCCCAATATCATGAACGGCTAATCCTCTGTTTGCAGGGCCCCGGCTTGACCGGGGCCCTTTTGTGTTTGGATGGGATTGTTTCAATATCTCTGGACCTGACAGCGCCGAGGTGGAAGCAAGATGCCGAAAAACTGACACCTGTCAAGACAGATTGCCTGGATTTGACCGGAATTTTGCAAAAAACCTTGCGCCCGGGGGCAAATGATGCTATCATATCGTTAATACGCAGGCGAAGTCCTGCAGCATCTGATGGATTCAACGGACGTTTTTGATACAAGAAGAGGGGAACGCTCTATGGAAAATAAAGTCGAAGTCATCCCGTATATTCCCGATGAAGATTACGATAATCCTGCCATGGTGGTGGATTTCTACGAATTCACCATGGCCAACTGCCTGTTTCTGAATGGCTATAAGGATACGCGGCTGGTCTTTGATATGTTCTTCCGCAAAAATCCGGACGAACAGGGCTATTCGATCAGCGCAGGCCAGCGCAAACTGACCCGCTTCCTGCTCAACTACCACTTCAACGCCCAGGACATCTGGTGGCTGCGGACCAAGGGAATGAGCGAGGAATTCTGTGATTACCTGCGGACCTATCGCTGGCAGGGCGATATGTATGCTTTGCCCGAGGGAACCGTCTGCTATCCCAACGTTCAGATGGTGCGGATTGAGTGCGACATGGTGGGCGCAATCCTGATCGAGACCTATCTGCTTCAGACCATCAACTTCCACAGCCTGATTGCCACCAAGGCGACCCGTGTGGTGGGCCTGAACACCCACACCCCCCGCAGTGTCATGGAGTTTGGCACCCGGCGCGCCCAGGGCGAGAGTGCCGGCAACGACGGCGCCTATGCGGCCGTTCTGGGCGGCTGCATAGGCACTGCCAACTGCCTGGCTGAAATGAAATACGGCGCTGAGGTCAAGGCCGTGGGCACAGTGGCACACAGCTTCATTGAGTTTTTCCCCACCGAATTTGACGCCTTCAAGGCCTTTGCAGATACCTATCCCGACTCGGTGAGCCTGCTGCTGGACACCTATAATATTATGGAGAGCGGCCTGCCCAACCTGATTAAGCTGGATGACTATCTGATCGAGAAGTATCCCGACGATCCCAACAAGCGGGTCAAGTCGGCCCGGATTGACTCCGGCGACCTGGCACGCGGCTCCAAGCGTCTGCGCAAGGCCCTGGATGCAGCCGGCAAGCCCTACATCAAACTGGTTGCATCCAATGCGCTGGATGAGAAGAAGATCGCCAACATGGAGCTGTATGAACATGCCCACTTTGATTCCTATGGCGTCGGTGAAAACCTCATCACCTCGGCTTCCGATCCTGTCTTTGGCGGTGTATATAAGCTGGTGGCTGTCAAGCAGGCCGACGGAAGCTATCTGCCCAAGATGAAATGTTCGGACAGCGTTAGCAAGGCCATCATTCCGGGCAAGAAGATGCCCTGGCGTCTGTACGATGCCAATGGTCAGGCCCAGTGCGACCTGATCGCTATGGATGGGGAAGTGATCGAGGCCGGCAAGCCCATCACCATGGTCAACCTGGACCCCGACGCAGTGGAGCGGACCATCACCTTCACCCCGACGGCGGTCAAACAGCTGTTGGTTCCCTATATTCTGGGCGGCCAGCTGGCCATTGAACTTCCTTCCATCAGTGAGCGGCGGGAGTATGTGGCCCATCAGCTCACCTACGAGGTTTGGGAGAGCGAGCTGCGGCTGGAATGCCCCCACAAGCACTATATCAACATGACCCCTGCTGTGGCTGATTGTCGTGAAAAGATGTACGCTGAACTGCACGGCGGCCGGGTCTGATGGATTTTGGTTGACAAAAAGCCTGTCCTATTGTATTATATAGTTCGTCTGGAGCTGCCGCGCAGATTCTGCGCGGCAGCTGTTTGGGCCGCTGTGGTGAAATTGGCAGACACGAGGGACTTAAAATCCCTTTCTGGAGACAGAGTACGGGTTCGACCCCCGTCGGCGGCATCGCGAAGGAGCGTTCGGCTTGACCGAGCGCTCTTTTGCTTTGCAGACGAAGATGCTTGAAACGTTTGGATTTCTGCGTGGTCATCTTTTAAAGTGGTAGAGGAGGTATGTACATGGTGAAGCAATCCATACAGCCGGGCGGCCGCTATGCGCTGCTGGATGAACTGAGGGGTCTGGATCTCATCAGTATGATGTTTTATCACGGCATGTGGGACCTGGTCTTTCTGTTCGGTCTGCCGGTCCAATGGTATCAGGACAAACCCGGGTACATTTGGCAGCAGACCATCTGCTGGATTTTTATCCTTCTGTCCGGCTTCTGCGTACCGCTGGGTCACAAAACAGCCCGGCGGGGTGCGGAAGTCTTTGGCGCGGGAGCTCTGGTCACCCTGGTGACCTGGGCTTTGATGCCTGCCGATCTGGTGCTCTTTGGCGTTCTGACCTTTCTGGGTTCAGCGATGCTTTTGACCGCTTTGGTTCGGCCTCTGTTGGACCGGGTGCCGGCCGGCGTTGGATTGGCAGTGAGCGCGGCTTTGTTTTTCCTGACCCGGAATGTCAACCAGGGTTTCCTGGGCTTTGAAGGGCTGTTGCTGGCGCCGGTGCCCGCTGGTTTCTACGCAAATACCCTGACCGCCTTCCTGGGCTTTCCGCAGCCGGGATTTTATTCCACCGACTATTTCTCGCTGATTCCGTGGCTGTTTTTGTTCTGGGCGGGCTTTTTTCTTCACAAGGTGGTTGGCAGGGAGAACATGGAGCCGCTGCGCCGCTCCATTTGCCCGTCGCTGGGTTGGATGGGCCGGCACTCGCTGCTGCTGTATCTGCTCCACCAGCCGGTCATCTATGGCTTGTTGATGGCGGGCGCCTATCTGGCATCCCGGTAAAGTTTTCCAGAGCGATTGACCTGCATAGGCCTCTTGATTTGTGGGCATACTGGTTGCAGAGAGAGGTGATAAACAATGGAGAACAAAGGTGTTATCTGTGATGTCGGCGAGTGCCGCTACAATGTGGACTGCTGCAAGTGCAATCTGCCCCAGATCAAGGTGACGGAGCACTGCGCAGCGGACAACTGCGGCAGCCAGCAGGTTGAGACCCCGCACTTCTGCCAGAGCTACCAGAAGAAGTAACTCCATCTGAAAAAAGCTCCCCCGCCGCGCATCCTCAAAGGGGTGTGTAGCAGGGGAGCTTTGCTTTGTCTCAGCGGAGGGTGACGTTGCAGGTGGCCAGGCTGCGAATCAGGGTGTCGACGCTGTCTTTCATCTGGATGCTGTTCATACCCAGCTGGAAAGCAGTCTGAACATTGGCGCGGCTGTCATCGATGAAAACACACTCATTGGCGATCAGCTTGTACTTTTCCAAAAGGCTCTTGTAAATGCGGGGATCGGGCTTGTTGATGTGGACATCACAGGAGGCCACGCCGCCGTCAAAGACGCCTTCCAGTCCGCGCTCCATCAGGAGGGCCAGGGTGTCCTCGGGGATGTTGCTCAGATAGTAGACACAGTAACCGTGATTTTTCAGACGGCGGACCAGCTCCACCATCCGGCGGCGCATATGAAGGATGGTGGTCCAGTTTTCCAGCACTTCCTGTACCTCAAAGGTGCAGTGCTCGGCCTGGGCCGCAGCCAGCATGGCTTGATTGCCCTCGTAGCGGGTGCAGAGACCGGCGTCCAGTTTTTTCCAGGTCTCGCTGCCGAAGGTCAGTTCATAGACCTTTTCTTCGGTGGCGCTGTTGCAGAACCGTTCCAGCAAAAAGTCCTTGGGGTTGAAATCCACCATGACGCCGCCGATATCAAAAATGATATTTTTATACATAATTGTCTCTCCTGATCCGGCTGTTGGCCGGATGCAATGCACGTTTTTCTTTGTACTGCATAGTATAACACATCGGGACTGGTGATTTCCACTGGTTTTGCCGCAAAATCGGGCATTGCCTGCAGGCTGTGCCGGTTGACAGAGAACGCAGGCTGAAAGGGGGAGCATACCGTGACATTCCGTGAACTGAGCAAGAAAGAAGTCGTCCAGCTCAAAGAGGGGGCCTGTTTGGGCAAGATTGACGATCTGGTCATTGATCCTGAACACGCCAAAATTGAAAAGCTTCTGATGCTGGGCCGGCCCAAACTGTTCGGATTGCTGGGGCGGGGCGAGACGTTGGTGATCGAGTGGGATGAGATCGAGAAAATTGGAGCCGATGCCCTGCTGGTCACCACCGAGCTGCCGGAAACCAGCGGCCAGGAGGAAAAGAAGGAGAGTCTGCTGGAGCGTCTGCTGGGCAAGTGAGAAAAAGAGAGGCTGTAAAATTTCACAGAGATAAAAGTAGACTTTGGGTCGAATTGCGCTATAATAGGAGTCGGATTTTTTGCGGGCCGGCGCCCGCATGGAAACCAAAATAGGAAGTGGAGTTCGTAGGTATGAAATATAAACAACAGACGACAGCTTCCCTGGGCGCTCAGATCGCCCGGGGGATTTTTCCGCCTGCGGCGTCGCTGGTCTTTTTGATTCTGACCGAATGGGTGGCGCGGGGCGAGCTGACAGGAAAGACCTGGACAGAGTACATCCAACCGCATCTGGAGTCCTATCTGTTGTCCTGGCTGTTCCTGTTTCTGATCTGGATGGTGGTGGACACCGTCACCCGGCTGGCCCCGCTGGCCACTTTTTGGACGGGATGCACAGGCCTGCTCCCGGCCACCGTGAATTTTTACACCCTTCAGCTGCGGGGTGAGCCGTTTTTGCCCTGGGATCTGACCCAGGTGGAAGAGGCGGCTGGCGTGGCAGCAGCGGCCGGCCTGAAAGTACAGACCAGCATGATTTGTTCCGGCATTCTGTTGGTGGTATTGACGGCAGGGGCCTTTTTCCTGTACCGCCGCCGGCCCAGGCTGGTTTTGCCGGTGCGGCTGGCCAGTATCGCTGCATCGGCGGCAGCTCTGCTGGCGCTGATATTCGGTGTCTACCTGCAGCCGGCAGCGACCCAGTGGCTGGGAATCTATTCGGACGCATGGATGCAGGACCGCTATTATCGGTGGTATGGCGTCATCACCGGATTTATGACCAACCTCACCAACCTGGAGATCGACGCTCCCGATGACTATTCAGAAGAGGCAGTGAATGCCCTGTTGGACGAAGTGGAGGCCGCCCAGAAGATCCAGTCCGGCCCCAACTTTCCCGACAGCTATGGAGCGACCACCGACCCTGAAGCCATTGAAAAGACGCCCACCATCATCTATGTGATGGATGAATCTTACTGGGATGTGAGCGAGCTGGAACAATACGGCGTTACCTTTGACACCGATTTGTCGCCCAATCTGCACGCGCTGCAGCAGACCAGTGCCTATGGAAAGGTGTACAGCCCCAGTTTTGGCGGCGGAACCTGCGACGTGGAGTTTGAAGCTCTGACCGGCTATTCGGTGGGCTTTCTGCCCTCAGGCTGCAAGCCCTATCAGCAGCATGTGACCCATCCCATGTTTGCGCTGCCCTCCTATCTCAAGAGCCAGGGCTACCAGACCGCAGCGGTTCACTGCTATTACGCCAAGTACTGGAGCCGCAATACAGCCTACCCCAATCTGGGCTTCGATGATTTCATCAGTCTGGAAGATATGCACGGTGTGGACAAGGTGCGGAGCTATTATTGGACAGGGGGCCTTGTCACCGATGCGTCGATGGGAGAGCAGATCATCCAGGAATACGAGAACCTGAAGGCATCCTCCGATGCACCGGTTTTCCTGCACGCGGTGACCATGCAGAACCACACCAATTACAACGCCGCCAATTATCCCGACGAGGAACGCGTTCACATCACCAGCGCGCCGGCCGGGCTCAAACAGAGCACCATCGGAGCTCTGGAGGACTTTGCCACCGGCGTACGGGATGCAGATGCCTTGCTGGGCCAGCTTGTGAGTTATTTTTCCCAAGTGGACGAGCCGGTGATTCTGGTCTTTTGGGGCGACCATTATAATCCCATCGATTCGGGTTATGATGTCTATACCAAGACTGGCTATGCCAGTGACGACAGCTATGACCCGGCTCTCCACCAGACCACGCTGCTGATGTGGTCCAATTACAGCAATGCGCAGGTGGACCTGGGCACCATCGCGGCCTATGAGGTGTCGCCGGTGATGATGGACATCTTCGGTCTGGATCAGCCCCTCTATTTCCAGTATCTGAACCGGCAGCTTCGCTATGGATACCGCAGCTGCACCGCCGGCAAAACGGTCAACTGGGATGGGTCCATTGCCGATAGCCTGACCTCGCGTCAGGAGAGCTGGCGGAACAATCACTGGCTGCTGCAATATGACCTGATGTTCGGGGAAGGCTATGCGCTGGACCGGATGGGAATCACCCTGGACCAGGACCAATAAAAAGCGCCCGGGAAAGTAAAAATCGGTCTTGCATCCGGCCGGCAGCTGTGTTATTATATTAAAGGTGTGTCCGGTCAAACGGGCCGGTGCGCCGATTCACCATCACACACGCATCACTATGCCCTTTTGTGCTTCTCAGGAAGTGGAGGGCAGTCTGCCGCCCTGTACCATGCGGGGAGGGCAGATCACGGTGTGCGGAGGTCAAAACAATTTGGAGGTAATGTATCATGGCAGTCATTTCTATGAAGCAGCTTCTCGAAGCAGGCGTGCACTTCGGTCACCAGACCCGCCGCTGGAACCCCAAGATGGCGAAGTATATCTTCACCGAGCGCAACGGCATCTATATCATCGACCTGCAGAAGACCGTCAAGAAGCTGGACGAGGCTTACAACTACGTCAAGGAAGTTGCCGCTGAGGGCGGCGAGATCCTCTTCGTCGGCACCAAGAAGCAGGCGCAGGAGTCCATCCGCGACGAGGCGACCCGCTGCGGCATGCACTACGTCAACGCCCGCTGGCTGGGCGGCATGCTGACCAACTTCCGCACCATCCGCAAGCGCATCGACCGGATGGAGCAGCTGAAGAAGATGCAGGAGAACGGCACCTTCGAGCTGCTGCCCAAGAAGGAAGTGGCCAAGCTTGAGCTGGAGATGGAGAAGCTGGACAAGTACCTCGGCGGCGTCAAGAACATGAAGACCCTGCCCAAGGCTCTGTTCATCGTTGACCCCCACAAGGAGCGCATCGCTGTCTCCGAGGCCCGCAAGCTGCACATCCCCATCATTGCAATCGTTGATACCAACTGCAACCCCGACGAGATCGACTGGGTCATCCCCGGCAACGACGACGCCATCCGCGCTGTCAAGCTGATTGCTGGCGCTATGGCTGACGCCGTTCTGGAGGGCAAGCAGGGCAACCAGGAGGCTGCACCCGCTGAGGAAGCCGCCAACGCCTGATTTCTCCGGCATAATAGGCAATGATAGAATAGGAGAGGATTACAATGGCTATTTCTGCAAAGGAAGTTATGGAGCTGCGCAAGCAGACCGACTGCGGCATGATGGAGTGCAAGAAGGCTCTGACCGATGCCAACGGCGATTTCGCCAAGGCCATCGAGCTGCTGCGTGAGCGCGGCCTGGCCACTGCTGCCAAGAAGGCTGGCCGTGTGGCAGCCGAGGGCATGGTCTACGCTGATTACTGCCCTGCATGCAAGGTTGGCGTTGTCATCGAGGTCAACGCTGAGACCGACTTCGTCGCCAAGAATGAGAAGTTCGTCGAGTTCGTCAAGGAAGCCGCCAAGGTCATCATGCAGCAGAACCCCGCTGATGTCGAGGCTCTGATGAACTGCAAGATGGGCGAGGGCACTGTGGACGAGGCTCTGAAGCAGCTGATCCTGGTCATCAAGGAGAACATCAAGGTTCGCCGTTTTGTCCGTTACGAGGGCCCCTGCGCAGCTTATGTGCACGGCGGCGGCACCCACGCTGTTCTGGTCAACTTCGAGACTTCCGATGAGGTCGCTGCAAAGCCTGAGTTCGCTGCTTACGGCAAGGACATCGCAATGCAGATCGCTGCTGCCAACCCCAGCTACCTGGACGAGGCCAGCGTTCCCGCCGAGGTCGTCGACAAGGAGAAGGAGATCATGCTGGTTCAGATGGCCAGCGATCCCAAGAACGCCAACAAGCCTGAGGCTGTCAAGGTCAAGATGATCGAAGGCAAGATGAAGAAGTACTACAAGGAGAACTGCCTGGTTGACCAGGAGTTCGTCAAGGACGGCGATCTGTCCGTGGCACAGTACACTGCCAAGGTTGCCAAGGAGCTGGGCGGCGAGATCAAGATCGTCAAGTTTGCCCGCTTCCAGAAGGGCGAGGGCCTGGAGAAGCGTTCCGACGACTTCGCAGCAGAAGTCGCCAGCATGGTCAAGTAAGATTGGTCTGCGGCACAATCCATTGATGTAAAAAAGAGCGCGGCGTCCTTTGCGATGCCGCGTTCTTTTTTGGCCGGGCGGGTGAAAAAATTCTGAAAGACGGTCAAGACTCTTGACTTTTGCACTTTCCTGTGCTAAAGTGAAAGACAATGACGCAGCAGGAATGATAGAGGAGGCCGTCTTATGACAGATAAAAATCCCAGACGCAATGCCTTGACCGATGCCCTTTTTGATGCGATCCTGAGTTTACGGGACCGGGAAGAGTGCTATCGTTTTTTTGATGATTTGTGTACCGTAAAGGAGATCTCTGATATGTCCCAGCGGCTGGAAGCTGCCAAGCTCCTGCTGGCGGGCAAGACCTACGAGCAGATCGTCAAGTCGGCAGAGATCAGTACCGCCACCATCAGCCGGATCAACCGGTGCATTCAGTATGGAGCCGGCGGTTATCAGACCATCATTGAACGGCTCCAGGAGCCAAAGGCAAAATAACCCCGCACACACGGCACAGCCGCGGCATAGACTGGCGTATCCAAAACAGATGAAAGGGAGGATACCCACTATGACCACCATCACTACCACTTGTCCCAAGATCGAGGCCCGTTCGCTGCATCAGGTTGTTCTGGACCTGTTTGAGAGCATCGCGATGCAGGAGAGCGCGCTGAGCTACATCCTCTGCGCCGAGAGCCAGAAGATGAAGACTGCCCTCAACATGGACGGCATCGATCTGTGCAAGCTGCTGGAGATCAACGATTCGGCCACCAATATGGTCCATGCGGTTGCCAACCTGGAGCTGGTGCTCAAGGATAAGCTGGAGTTCGTGACCAACAATCTGTCGTATGACGGTGAGGGCTGCTGTGAGGCGAACGGGAATCCCGTCTGCTGAGAAGCAGTGCTGAAGCAAAAAAGTTCCATTTGGTGCCCGTCCCAGAGCCTGGGACGGGCGTTTTGTGCTGTCCAATGCGGGTGAGAATTTAGGATAAAAATGGAAAATTCGTTAAATCATCAACCTGGAATTGCCGGCAGGGACAAATTGTGCTATACTACCTACTGTATATCCATGACAATAAAAGGAGGAGCGCCGTTTGTTATCCTACGATGCTGTCCTGTTTGATGTGGACGGAACCCTTTTGGATTCCGCCCCGGGTATTCTTTCTACGCTGCGCGAGGTCTTCCACACCATGGGGACGGATATCACCGGCGTGGACCTGATGCGCTATGTGGGACCGCCCTTGCGCAAGACCTTTGCCGAGTACTACACCGACGAGGCCGAGATTGAGCGGGCCACAGAGCTTTATCGAAGCAGTTATGCAGTTCGGGGGTGCCACATGTGCAAGCCGTACCCGGGTGCAGCAGAGATGCTGCGCCGGCTCAAGGCGGCGGGCCTGACCCTCTGCACTGCGACATCCAAACCCACCCAGGTGGTGACCCCGATTTTGGAAGAACAAGGGCTGGCGCCCCTGCTGGACCTGATCGCGGGTGCATCCATGGATAAGAGCCGCGATACCAAGACGCAGGTGGTTCAGTATGTGCTGGATCAGCCTTTGCTGCAAGGCAAGCGTGCCCTGATGGTAGGCGACCGGCATGACGATATGCGGGGCGCGGCAGCCTGCGGGCTGGACGCCGCGGCCGTGCTGTATGGTTATGGCAGCCGGGAAGAGCTTGCACCCTTCAGCCCGAAGCTGTATGTGGCAAGCTGCGAACAACTGGCAGACCTCCTGCTGGGAGAGTCGGTCTGACGGAGAGATGGGGAAGATACGATGAGTCGAAATTCACAGTCTATGACACCGATCCAGAAACAGGCAATTTTTGTATGTGCCATTTGTGCGCTGGCCATTCTGATTACGGCCAGCGTCACCTATGTACTCCTCGCCACCAAGGGCGGCGGGGGTGCCGGCACGGTCCCGCAGGTGGAGGAGCCGGACGATCTGGCAACCCACTATCAGGTCAACACCCAGTCGGCGGCCCTGCTGACCGAGACAGCCGACGCAGGGGAAGCCTACCTCAATGATACGCTGTTCCTGGGCGATTCCAACACGGTCCGCCTGTACAACAATGGTCTGATTACCCTGCAGCAGTTCTGCGCCAAAGAGGGCATCGGCATTCAGAATGCTCTCTCGGAAGAGCTGGTCACCTTCAAGGGAACCGATCAGCGGTACACCATGGCGCAGGCTGTGGCGATGATGAAGCCCCGCCGGGTGGTCATTACCCTGGGCACCAATGACAATGCAATGGACGTGGAGACCTTCATCGGCTACTATACCCAGCTGGTTCAGGACATCCAGGCCAGCTACCCCTATACTGATATCATTGTCAATACCATTCCGCCGATCCCCCAGGACCACTCCAATTATCCGTCCATCTCCCAGAAAAATATCGACGATTTCAATATGGCCCTTCTGACCATGTGTGAGAATCTGGGCGTCAAGTTCCTCAACAGCGCCGAGGTGCTGAAGGACTCTTCCACCGGTTTCGGTCTGGATGACTACTATATCAGCGGCGACATTCACCTCAAGAGCAGCGGCTTGAAGGCAATCCTGAACTACCTGACCACCCATGCCTATGAGACCGAGGACCGCCGCCCTGATACCAGCAACATCCCCACCCGCACCCTGGAATACACCAGCAACCCCAGCGCTCCTGTGGCGTCCAGTTCTTCTTCGGAGACGGTGACAGAGGGTGAGACCTATGAGGCCCGCTACCGCATCGACCAGACCGGCGGCACCCTGACCAGCGGCGACGCTTCGGGCGAGACTTCCCTTCGTTTCAATGTGACGGGGGATCAGTCGGTCACGGTGACCGCTGTGCCGTCCGACGGCTACTTCTTTGTCAACTGGAGCGATGGCGTGACCACCCGCACCCGTACCGACAGCGGCTTTAAACAGAATCTGGATGTAACGGCTGTTTTCTCCCGCGCATCGGTGGAGATTTCCAGCGAGGGCACCGGTATCTTCGGCATGAACTACACCTTCAAGGCCAAGCTGAGCGGCCAGTATGCCAAGGCGGAGAATCTGCACTGGTATGTCAACGGTGTTGAGTCGGAGGAGGCCGCCGGAAAGACCTCCATTACCTTCATTGTGGACCCTGTGCTGGCCAACCAGACTTACAGCGTCTATGCAGTGGTCACCTACAATGACAGCCAGGTGGTCAGCAACACCCTGCATGTCTCTTTTGAGAGCGGTGTAAGCTCTGAATCCAGCAGCTCTTCCAGCTCCTCGAGTTCTTCCAGCTCGTCCAGCAGTTCCTCCAGTTCTTCGAGCTCTTCGTCTTCGGAGAAGGAGGAAGAGTCGGAGGAAGCGTCCGCTTCTTCCTCCAGCAGTTCCTCCTCGAGCAGCAAACCTTCGACCAGCAGTTCTTCGAGCTCCAGCAGCTCTGGCAGCTCGTCCTCTTCTTCGGATGCCACTTCCTCGAGCAATCATTCTTCGACGGGAAACTCGTCTTCCACTGGCAGCAATCACTCTTCGTCCAGCAGTTCCTCGAGCTCGAGCAGCAAGCCGGCTTCCGGCAGTTCGTCCACATCCAGCAGCTCTTCCCATGGAACCAGCTCCAGCTCTCATGCCAGCTCGGTTGTGAACGATGACCCCGAGGCTCCGAAAAAACCCAGTTCTTCCAGCAGCAGCGCTTCCCGCGGTGACGAGGAAGACGCTTCCAGCGGTGCGCTGGGGGAAGTGATCGACGGCCTGTTCCACGTGGAGTAACTGTTTCCAGGCACCTCCTGCCTTCCGCCTGCATAGGCTGGGGTATCCCCTCAGATGGCATTCACCCGCCAGAGGAACCCTATAGGAGAGAGGAGGAAACCTGAAGATGCAGCAGGAAGAGTTTGTCGTCTGCCAGCCCGGCTGCGGCAATGTGACCGATGGCAGCGTCGACTTCTACGAGATGGACTGGGAGGTTGTAGACCCGGGTCCCATCGAGGAACCAGATTGCGGCTGTGGTGGGGATACACCCACCGGCCGCTGCCTGGATAACCAGCCCCAGCAGACCGACGATGCGGGCGGTTATGAGATCATAAACGTGTGATACGACAGGGCCAGCTCTGCGTGAACGGGGCTGGCTTTGCCTTGTAAAGGAATTTGATACAGAAGAGAGGGAAGACGTATGGCAAAATACTACTGCATTCTGTTTGACGCAGACAACACCCTGCTGGATTTCGATACGGCCGAGAATAAGGCCCTGATCGAGACGCTGACCCAGTACAACATTGAGCCTTCCAATGAGACGGTCCAGAAATACCGTGAAATCAATGAGGCACTCTGGCGTCAGCTGGAGAAGGGACAGATTCGCCGGGACAAGTTGATGAATGAGCGTTTTACCCGCTTTTTGAAAGAGATTGGTGCGTCGGGCAATGGCGCAGAGATGAACCACTACTATCTCAATCAGCTGTCCACCCATCCCGACCTGATGCCCGGCAATATTCTGGATGTCCTGCATGAGCTGGCCGAGGTGGCCACCATGGCCATTGTGACCAACGGCTTTGACAAGGTCCAGAGCCGCCGGGTCAAGGAATCCGGTGTGGCCGCCTTTATGGAGGAGGTTTTTGTTTCGGAGCGGTCGGACAGCGAAAAGCCCAACCGCAAAATTTTCGATACCGCCCTCAAGACCTTGGGCGTGGAGAATCGCGAGCATGTGCTGGTGGTAGGCGACAGCCTGACCAGCGACATTCAGGGCGGCATCAATGCCGGACTGGATACCTGCTGGCTCAATCGGGAGCACACGGAAAATCCGGGTCAGGTGAGCCCGACCTATGAGATCGACGCTTTGGAACAGCTGTATCCGATTGTGATGGAACCGGATGAGCTGGCCCGGGTGGGGCAGAAAAACCGGCGTCATCAGGTCTGAGGATGCAAAACGCAGAGACCCGGAGATAGACGCAGAGTGTGGGGAAGAAGAAACTATGTTGATGAATCTGGAACAGATCGGCAAGAGCTTTGGAGAAAAGGTCGTGCTGGAAAACGTGACGGCCAGTGTCGAGCGGGAGGACCGGATCGGCATTGTGGGTCAGAACGGCGCCGGCAAGACCACCCTTCTGAAGATCCTGACCGGTGAATACACCGACTACAACGGCGAATTCAGCCTGACCCACGGCGTCACGCTGGGGTATCTGGCACAGAATGCCAAGCTGGACAATACATTGGATGTCTACGGGGAAATGCGGTCTTCCTTTGCACCGGTGCTGGAAGCGATGGCGCAGATGCAGATCGTGGAAAAAAAGATGGCCGCCCATCAGTCGGACCCCGCCTTGCTGGAGCAGCACGCGGCGCTGCAAGCTGTGGTGGATGCTGCCGACGGGTACAATATGGATGTAAACATCAAAAAGGTCCTGGGCGGCATGGGCTTTCCCCAGGACACCTGGGGAAAGAATGTGGGGATTCTGTCCGGCGGTGAGCTGACCCGGCTGCGGATTGCCAAACTGCTGCTGGAAAAGCCGGACATCCTGATCCTGGACGAGCCCACCAACCATCTGGACTTTACCACCATGGAATGGCTGGAAAACTATCTGAAGAGCTATTCCGGTGCCGTTCTGGTGGTCAGCCATGACCGCTATTTTCTGGATAACGTCTGTACCAAGATCTGGGAAGTCTCAGGCCACAGCATGACGGTCTATAAGGGAAATTTCTCGGCCTATCTGCCCCAGAAGGAGGCCGCCGACGCCCTGCGCCAGAAACAGCACGATGCCGATGTAGCTCTGGCCGAAAAACTCCAGGACTACATTGACCGCAACCTGGTGCGGGCCTCCACCACCAAGATGGCCCAGAGCCGCCGCAAACAGCTGGAAAAGCTGGAGATCACCGAGGCCCCCAAAGACGAGACCAACAAGCTGAATTTCCGCTTTGAATACGATGTGGAGCCCTGGAACGAGCTGGTCATTATGAAAAATCTGACCATTCGGATTGGGAACCGGGTCCTGCTGGAGCCTTTCACCTATACCGTCTGCCGGGGCCAGCGGCTGGTGATTGCTGGTCCCAATGGCGCGGGCAAGTCCACCCTGATGCAGGTGCTGGACGGCCGGCGGCGTCCCTCGGGCGGTATGGTCCGACTGGGCACCGGCGCCCGCCCCAGCATTTTTGAACAGCAGCAGCACCGGGCCGGCGCGGGCCGGGTGATTGATGTCATCTGGGACAAGTACCCCCAGATGACCGAGCTGGAAGTCCGAAGCCATCTGGCACGGCTTGGATTCCGGGGAGAAACAGTCTTTAAGGACTGCGCTTCTCTGTCCGGCGGTGAGCTGGCCCGCCTCCGCTTTGCGGAGATTGTACTGGAACGGCCCAACCTGCTGTTTCTGGATGAGCCCACCAACCACCTGGACATCTATACCCGTGAAAATCTGACCGAAGCCCTGATGGCATACACCGGCACCCTGTTGTTGGTTACCCATGACCGCCATCTGATGAACAGCCTGGCATGCCCGATTCTCTATCTGGAAAACGGCAAGGCCAATCTCTATCCCAACTATGACGCCCTGATGGGCCGTACGACTCCCGCGGCTGCAGCCCCGGAAAAGACCGATGCTGCCGCCAAAGCCGGCTATGGCAAGGAACAGCGCCGCCGTCGGGCTGAACTGCGAGCCAAGATCAAATCCTGTGAGGAGGAGATGGAGAAGTGCGGCGCCCGCGAGGTGGAACTGGACAATGAGATCAATTCTCCGGAGGTCTACAACGATCCCCAGCTGCTGCGCCAAAAGAGCGACGAGCTGGAAGACCTGCGCTTCCACCAGGAAGAACTCTTTGCTGCCTGGGAAGCCGCTGTCGAAGAACAGGAGCAGTATGAACATTCGCTTGAATCAACGGAAAACACCGGGGCGTGATGTCCCGCAGGAGGCAGCCCATGCGCAGGCAGCAGAGAAGTAAAGCCAGACAGATTGCCCTTTCGGGGATGCTTTTCGCCCTGGCGATGGCCCTTTCTTTTGCAGAGGGCACCTTGACCATTCCGGGCTTGCTGCCCGGCATGAAGCTGGGTCTTGCCAACGTGGTGGTGATGTACGCGCTGCTCTTTATGGGGCCCAGACAGGCCCTCATCCTGGACCTGCTGAAAGCGCTCTTTGTCTTTCTGGTGTCGGGACCGACGGCGGGATTCCTGTCGCTCTGCGGAGGTTTGCTCTCCCTGCTGGTGATGTGGCTTTTGTATGATGTGCTGCCGCTGCGGCCCACCTGGTTTATCCTGTCGGTCTGCGGCGCTTTGGCCCACAATGTGGGGCAGCTGCTGGGAGCAGGGGTTATCATTTCCTCTTCGATGTCCCTCTACTACGCGCCGGCGATGCTGGTGATGGGTCTGGTGATGGGCGCTCTGACGGCTTTGATTCTGCGGGCCCTGTTGCCGGCACTGGACAAGTTGGGGTATAATATAAGGGAACGCAACCAGGAATAAGCGGTTTTGCGGGGGATGGAAAATCTTTGCGGTTCTGCTTTGCTGGCAAAAGCAGTGGGACCCATTGCAACCATCGCCGCAACCGGCTATAATACAGGGACAGGGCAGCGCCCTGTCAAAGAACAAAAGGCTGTGCCCGCCGCAATACTGGAGCACAGCTTTGGGAGGTTCACAATGTCTGAGAAAGTAACAATCAAGGTGGAGCGTCAGACGCTGCATCTTCCTGCCATTGCCCTGCGCGGGCTGGTGGTCTTCCCAAACAATCTGGTTCACTTTGAAGTGGGCCGTGAAAAGAGCATTGCCGCCATTGAGTGGGCAATGAGCAACAATTCCAATGTATTTCTGGTCGCCCAGAAGAAGATGGACACCGACGAGCCCACCCGTGACGACCTGTTTACCTATGGCGTTGTGGCCGAGATCAAGCAGGTGCTGCGGGTCTCGGATGATCTGGTCCGGGTTCTGGTAGAGGGCAAATACCGCGCCAAGATTACCGATCTGGATGACGACGGCAAATTCCTGCTGGCCGCTGTCCAGCAGGCGCCGGTGCGCGGGGCCAAGGAGGAAAATGCCCTGCAGACCGACGCCCTGGTTCGCAGCCTCAAGAGCGTGTTTGATGAGTACCTGTCTTTGAATCAGCGCCTGGCCAAGGATGTGGTCTTTGCCATTGTGTCCAGCGATGACCCGGTGTTCCTGAGCGAGTATATGCCGGCCAATCTGCTCCTCCGCTATGAGGACAAGCAGGCGGTGATGGATGAAAACACCCTGACCGGCCGTCTGGAGAAACTGATTGAACTGCTGCGCCGGGAATGCCAGGTCCTGCAGATTGAGAAGGAGATCAGCGACAAGGTCAACGAGTCGATGGACAAAAACCAGCGGGATTACTACCTGCATGAGCAGCTGAACATCATCAGCAGCGAGCTGGGCGAAGGGGACGACACCCACGCCGAAGCAGATGATTACCGCCGCCGGATTTTGGCCCTGCATCTGGAAGCTGACAGCGAGCAGAAGCTCCTGAAAGAGGTGGACCGCCTGGCCAAAATGCAGGGCAGCAATCAGGAGGCCACCGTCATCCGTACTTATCTGGATACCTGTCTGGACCTGCCCTGGAACACCTTCACCGAAGATGACCTGGACATCGTCAAGGCCCAGCAGATTCTGGATCATGACCATTACGGTCTGAAGAAGGTCAAGGACCGCATTCTGGAGATGCTGGCCGTCCGTAAGCTGGCCCCGGATGTCAAGGCCCAGATCATCTGTCTGGTAGGCCCTCCGGGCGTCGGCAAGACCAGCATTGCACGGTCGATTGCCTCCTGCCTGAACCGCAAGTATGTCCGGCTGAGCCTGGGCGGCGTGCGGGACGAGGCTGAGATCCGCGGTCATCGCCGGACCTATATCGGCGCCATGCCCGGCAAGATCATCAGCGCCATGATTACTGCCAAGAGCCAGAATCCGCTGATCCTGCTGGACGAAATTGATAAACTGGCGGGAGACTTCCGGGGTGACCCGGCGGCAGCTCTGCTGGAAGCGCTGGACCCCGAACAGAACAATACCTTCAAGGATCATTTCCTGGATATTCCCTATGACCTGAGTCATGTTCTGTTCATCACCACCGCCAACGATCTGGGCGGCATTCCGGCTCCGCTGCGGGACCGGATGGATATCATCGAACTGCCCAGCTATACCCGGGTGGAGAAATACAACATTGCCCGCCGGCACCTGCTGCCCAAACAGCTGGAGCTCTGCGGTTTGACCGGCAAGGTGACCATGTCCCAGGGAGCGCTGTACGGCCTGATCGATGGCTATACCCGTGAAGCAGGCGTCCGCAGCCTGGAGCGCACCATCACCAGTGTTCTGCGCAAGTGTGCCCGCAAGATTGCCGCCGGAGAAGTGGAAAGTGTGTCGGTGACTTCCTCGATGTTGGAAGAACTGCTGGGACCCCGGATGATTAAACCGGAGTTCCTCAACCGGGACAATGCCGTGGGCATTGCCAACGGCCTGGCCTGGACCAGCGTGGGCGGTGAGACTCTGCCCATCGAAGTACAGGTCATTGAGGACGGCGCCGGCAAGATCACGGTCACCGGTTCTCTGGGCGATGTGATGAAGGAGAGCGCACAGCTGGCCATCACCTATGCGCGGGTTCATGCGGCCGAGTATGGCATCGACACCGAGAAACTCAAGAAGTGCGATCTGCACATCCATGCCCCCGAGGGTGCCATCCCCAAGGACGGCCCTTCGGCCGGTGTGACCCTGACCACAGCACTGATTTCCTGCCTGTCCGGCCGTCCGGTGCGGGGGGATGTGGCCATGACCGGTGAAATTACCCTCCACGGCAATGTACTTGCCATCGGTGGCCTGCGCGAAAAGAGCATGGCCGCCTATCGTGAAGGAATGAAGCTGGTTTTGATTCCCAAGGACAATGAGAGTGACCTGTACGATGTGGACGACGAGGTCAAGGAGCATATCCAGTTTGTGCCGGTTTCCACCCTGGAGCAGGTACTGGATACCGCCCTGCTGAAGGCGCCCAAACCCATGCCCGCACGGCGCACCCGTGCCCGCAAACCCAAGACAACCGACGCCATTCTGCCGCCGGCGGCGGACAAGACGCCGCAGCCGGGCGTTGTCTGCTGAGAGACCCGATGAGGAGAGAACATGAACTATCATAAAGCGGCCTTTCTGGCCAGCTATGGCATTTCGAGTCAGCTGCCCGACAGCGACCGGCCGGAAATCAGTTTTTCGGGCCGGTCCAATGTGGGTAAGTCCAGCTTAATCAATAAGCTCTGCAACCGAAAAAATCTGGCCCGTGTATCCAGTACGCCGGGCAAGACGGCCACCATCAATTTCTATGAGGTGGACAGCTGTTATTTTGTGGACCTGCCGGGCTATGGCTATGCCAAAGTCAGCAACGCCGACCGCCAGCGCTGGGATGAGCTCATCAACAGCTATTTTGATGCGGCCCGCCAGCATACTTTGCTGGTTCAGCTGATTGACTGCCGTCACGACATCAGCGCGGACGATGCGCAGATGCTGCGGTATCTGCACTATCATCGGATTCCGTATGTGGTGGCTCTGACCAAAGCCGACAAACTCAAGAAAAGCCAGATGGAGCAGACCCGTCAGGCCTTTGAAAAGGTCTGCCTGGCTTACGGCTGTCAGGCGGTGATTCTGACCAGTGCAGAAAGCGGCAGCGGCATTCCTGAGCTGCAGGCGGTTCTGGATGCAGCGGTCTCCGGCGCGCTGGCAGATGGGGAGCAGACCGATGGCGTATAATGAGTTTGCCTATTTCTACGATTCCTTCAACGAGGATGCCGACTATGACACCCTGTATCAGCACATTCGGGCTGAACTGGGCGCCCACGGCATTCAGGACGGGATTTTGGCGGATCTTGGGTGCGGCACCGGTGAACTGACCCTGATGCTGGCACAGGACGGCTATGATATGATCGCCATAGACCAGTCGGAGGAGATGCTCTGTGTGGTTCGGGACAAGGCCGACCAGCTGGAACTGACGGGAAAGCTGCTGTTGCTGCAACAGGATCTGTGTCACCTGGATTTGTATGGAACCATCCGGGGAGCCGTGTCTACTTTTGACACCTTCAATCATCTGCCTGCTTTGGATGCGGCCATTGCCAACGCCGGTTTCTTTATGGAAAAGGGCGGTGTGCTCCTGTTCGATATGAACACACCGTATAAGCATCGGAACGTCCTGGGCAACAACACCTTCACCTTTGAAGGGGAAGAAGCCGGATGTGTCTGGCGCAACCAGATCGAGGACGGCGGGCGGCGGGTTCGGATTTCGCTGGACATCAACGACCGGGAAAACGGTGAGACCTTCCATGAGGAATTCTGCGAGTATACTTACGAATTGGCCGAGATCCGCGCCGCACTGGAAAAACACGGGTTTACCCTGGAATCGGTCTGCGACGGTGAAACGTTTGGTCCGCTGACTGAGACCAGCGAGCGGTACTTTTTCTGTGCCGTCAAGAACTACACACAGCTGGAGGGAGAAGAAGATGGCTGAATGGATCCGCGGCCTCTCTGACAATGGAGGCATTGTATTTTGCGGCATAGATTCGACGGATATTGTCTGTAAAGCAGAACAACTTCACAAGACAAGCGCCACTTGCAGTGCCGCTTTGGGGCGGCTTTTGACAGGTGCAGCCCTGATGGGCGCAATGCTCAAGGACAGCCGCGACAGCATCACCCTGCGGGTGAACGGGGGCGGTCCGGCTGGTCTGGTGATTGCCTGTACCGATGGAACCGGCAATGTCAAGGGCTGCATCGATCATCCGTTGGTGGAACTGCCGCCCCGGGCCGATGGCCATTTGGATGTAGGCGGCGCCGTGGGCAAGGATGGCGTTTTCACCGTGATCCGGGACAACAAACTCCAAAAAGAACCCACTGTCGGCCAGGTGCCGCTGGTGTCGGGCGAGATTGCTGAAGATTTGACTGCTTATTATGCCTACAGTGAACAGATTCCCACCGTCTGCGCCCTGGGCGTTCTGGTGGACCCTGACTTGACCATTCACTGTGCAGGCGGATATCTGGTGCAGCTTCTGCCCGGTGCCACCGACGCCGAGATCACCCGGCTGGAACAGAACATTGCCGCGATGCCGTCGGTGACCGAGATGCTGCGGGCCGGCGCTACCCCCAAAGACATGATGGAAAAGGCACTGGATGGGTTTGCGCCGTCGGTGCTGGATCGTCGTCAGGTGTCTTATCGGTGCGATTGCAGCAGAGAGCGCACCAAAGGAATGCTGTTGAGCCTGGGCCGCAAGGAACTGGAAAAACTCCGGGATGAGGACCCGCACTGTGAAGTGGTCTGTCATTTCTGTCACAGCAAGTACACCTTTGACCTCAACCAGCTTCTGAAGGAACTTCCGAACCAGGCGGAGACTCCGGCAGCAGACAAACAGTAACT
>CALWZL010000007.1 GCA_944385995.1 uncultured Faecalibacterium sp. | reverse complement strand
GAGGAAAAAGACCTTCGTATCCCGTTGAGCTACACCCTGCTCTCCAATGCGGTCCTTCTGGTGGAAGAGGGCCTGGGTGCCGCCTTTTGTCTGGACGGCGCTCTAGCCGTCCGCAGCGATCCCCACCTCCGTTTTATCCCCCTTTGTCCCGAGAAAACCACCCGGAGCGTCCTGGCCTGGAAAAAGAACCAGCTCTTTTCTCCTGCCACTTCCCTCTTTGTGCAGGAAATCAATATGATGCGCACCCAAATGAATGTTTGAATGTTTGTTTCTGCGGCAGGCCCTGCGGGGCCTGTCTTTTTTGCGCTTATCCATGCCTGTATTGCATGGATCGCGATCGAAAGCAGGTATTAGACATCTCAAACCGCCGGCCCTATAATAAAACCGTACCGCATCCCTGCGTTCAACACATTCATCCTGGCGCAAAGAAAAGAAGGAGAACCCCATGAAAATTCTCGTACTGGAAGGCAGCCCCAACAAGAAGGGCTCCACCCATCTGCTGGCGGACTGCTTCCGGCAGGGCGCCGAAGAGGCCGGGCATACCGTTCAGATGCTGGATATTGCCCACGCCAAAATCCACCCCTGCACCGGCTGCATCCACTGCGGCTACCAGGGCCCCTGCGTCCAGAAAGACGACATGGAGACCATCCCAGAAGGGCTGATTTCACTTCCATCTTCCTCAAAGGGAAGCAGAGCGGCCAGTGAAGGACCCTCCTGCCCCGCCTGCTTTTCCCCAGCCAGGGGGCCCGTTCTCTGTGGAGACCAGAGAGCGGGCTCTCTGGCCTTTTTGTTTGCAGCCCATGGGATAAGAAAAGGCCGCCCCTGTCTGACAGAGGCGGTCTGTTTCAATCGTTCCAGCCGGCGATGCGGGTCAGCGCCGCCAAACCATAGCCGCGGTTGCCGGCGGCACAGGAAGCGGCGGCGAAAGAGACTGCTGCGGTGAGTCTCAGAAGATTCATTGGTTTCCCTTTTATGCCAAACCCAGTTCGGCCAGCCATTGGGTAATTTCTGCTTCGCCGGCACTGGAGGAAAAACGCCGGCCTTCCTCCCAGTTGCCGGTGCCGGCCAGGTCTGCCAGCCGGGCTCCGCTCTGCCCCAGGCCTGAGCTGGCCGAGGTGCAGAAAGGAATCACCCGCTTACCGGTGAAATCATTCCCGGTGACAAAGCCGTTCACCGGCCAGCCTGCGCCGCCCCACCAGATGGGATAGCCCACAAAAACGGTATCGTATGTATCCCAGCCTTCCACGGCGGTGGACACCAGCGGCACATTTTGCAGGGACGCAGCCGCCCGCTCCCGGGAGGTGCGGTTGCTGCTGTCGTTGTAGTCCAGGTCGGCGTCGGTATAAGGGGTTACCGGCTCCAGCGGGAACAGTTCCCCGCTGGTAGCAGCCGCAATGGTTTCGGCCACTGCTGCGGTGTTGCCGGTGGCGGAAAAATAGGCCACCAAAACACGGCCCCCGTTCTCTGTACTGCCGGAATCCGGCAGGCCGGAAGGACTGGCAACAATGGCCGTTTCGCTGCTAGAAGCCGCCGGGCGGACCGAGTCAGCTGAACTGGCGGGGCTGGACGACGATGCACCACCGCCGCAGGCGGAGGCCGCTGCCGTCAGGACGACCAGGCCCGAAAGTTTCAAGAAGTCCCGTCGTTTCATGGAAATACACTCCCTTCAAATCATCGTGTTGAGACAAGATTTTGCCTGCTTCTATGATAAAAGAAAAGCGATGAATCGTCCAATACTTTGTTTTTATTGTGATTCATTCGTATAAAGTATAATAACAACCAACCCCTGGCACTGCGGTTTCACAATGTCAGAGAGTTGGATTGGCTGGCTCGGTCTGCGGCTTTCGGCATTCGCTATCAGACCAAACAATGGCAGAACATTCGGATTATTTGATTTGCTCTATTCTCGAGCTGTTTTGGGCAAAAAGAAAAGCAAGAAACCATCTCCGATTTCTTGCTCAGTTCAATATAAGAGGGCTGTTCACACTGCGTCACATTTTTCCCGAATCAATGCGATATAAGCATCAATTCCTTCCATAAGCCGCCCCATATCAATCCGCTCCGACAGAAGGACCGTTCCTTCGATACGACGGACTTTCAGTAGTTCTTTCTGCACATCGCGCAATGGTTCAGTCAAATCCCACCTCTGCAAAAGTTCCAGCATCGTGATTCCATCCAGAAGAATGGGACGGAATAAAGTATTCAAGGCTGCGCCGATCTCATTACGGGAATGTTTTGTTTCGCAGAACGCCCTCAGTTCTTCCTTCAGCTCGGCAAGAACCTGACAGGAATGTTGATAGAGCGGCTGAAAGCTAGAATCCGCGATCGGCACAACCGGCACAGGCTGCAGCCCAGCAACCACGACATCCTGATCCAATCGCCGGATGAGTTCATCAGCTGTCCAGCAGAATTGGGCTGGATCATCGGAATGCTGCCATTTGTTATTCCAAAAGAGGAAGTGTTTTCCTCTTCGGCCCTGGTAGACAATGGCATGTTTTTCTTGTGAGGCGAGAAAAACGCCCATCATAGCTGTTTTTTGAGTAGAAAGATAGGAAGGCACATCCTCTCTGGAAAGATGCTGTTCCGTCATGGAAAATCCCACGGAAGGAAGATATAAATTAAACCATTTGGCAGACTGCAGCATAGGGCCTCCCAGATAAATGTTACACTCCTTTTCAAACAGGTAAGGCAGCCGCATACCCAGCGCAATCTCCCGATCTTCTTTATCTATCCCCCAGACAGCCAGCATATTCGCAACACCTGCACAGGCACAGGACGAATTGAATGTCATATACTTCATACTTTTTGTGTCCTCACTATAGACATTTCATGAAACGATTCCTTACTTTTTTGAATCCTGCCGCAGATCACCCCAAAGGCAATCACCAGCGGCAGCAGGAACAACACGCCCCCAAAGAGTTTCTGGGCCGGGTCGGCTTCCGGCAGCCGGGAAAGCAGGATGGACAGCGGGTAATGGTCTTTTTGCTGCAAAAAGATCATAGGCTGCTCCAGCAAATTCCAGCTTTCTGCCCCGGACAGCAGCGCTGCCGCTGCCAGATACGGGGCCATCAGGGGCAGATAAATCCGACGCGAAAAGGTCATTCCAGCTGCGCCGTCGCAGGCGGCTGCATCAAAGATTTCCCGGTCAATGCGGCTGGTACCAAACCAGAGCAGCAACACCATCCAGGGCTGAAAGGCAGTCACTAGCAGCAATCCAGCCAAGGTGTCCAGCAAACCCAGTTTCTGCAACATCAGATACTGGGGCAGCATTAGCGCCTGCTGAGGCAGCAGCATCAGCAACCCGCAGAGCACAAGGCAGATCCGTCTGATATGGATCGAGACGCTTCGGGCCAAAACATAACCCGCCGGCAGCGCCACAGCAGTCTGTAAAACCACACTGCTGATGGCAAGGGTCAATGTGTTACCATATCCCTGCAAATAATCGGGCGATATCACGGTACCCCAAAGGGCATCCAGCGGCTCTCCTGCCAGGGGCAGGATCAGCAGCAGGCAGGGCATCAGGAAAACGACAGCCAGAAGAACCAAAATCACCGGGAGAATTTTATGATTTTCTCTCATGACTGCCCCCTCCTCTGGGTTCCCTTCCACAGGGCCGCCAGCAGCAGCCCCACTGCAAAAACCCCTATCACCACCAGAATGGATGCGGCTTCCAGCCGGGCATAGTTCATATTGGAGAAATTATTCTGCAAGAAATTTTGTAGGCTGTATAGTTCCTCGTGGGGATGTTCTCCGCCGATCAAATACGCCTCCCGAAAACACCGGTATCCGTTGAAGATCACCAGGATCACACAGAGGCCCAGACCGCGGGCAATCAGGGGCAGCCGCACCCGAAACAGGCACTGCCAGAACCCGGCTCCGTCCAGCTTTGCCGCATCCAGGATTTCTCCCGGGATGGATTCCAAGAAGGCCGCACAGATCAAAACGGTATAGCCCAATGTTTTCCATAAAACAATCGCCAGCCAAACCAAAGCCGACTCTTCATGAAAAGTCCAGGTATCTTCCCATCCCAGCAGGCTGGCTCCTTCGGTGGCCATCATCACCACGCAGGCTGCCGGAAGAATACCAGGGAAAAAGAAGGCCAGCCGCAACCGTGGCCCTGCTGCTTCCACACAGAGCACCGCCAGCAGGACTCCCAGCACCAAATTCAGGGGTATGGCAATGCACCATAGCCGCAGCAAATTTTTGACCGCAAGACCAAAAGCATAGTTGGTGAACAGGTCGGTATAGTTGTCCAGCCCCACAAAATTTGTGCTCATCCCGGCAAACAGGCTTTTATAGAAAGCCAATGCCAACGGCACCAGGTAACCCACCCCCAGGGCAATCAGGGCGGGCAAAGCCAGCAGCCAGCTCTGTATATTTCGTCTTTTCATGGCTGCCCCCTTCATTCATCCAGGTACAGACGCATTTTGGACGAGAGAATTTCGATGAGTTCATTCAGGGATATCTCGTCATTCCAGTACTGCATATGCAGATAACTTGCCACATTCTCCCCGGTTTCGCTTTGGCCCAAATCCACACCACGATACCATATGGTCTGGTAATGTGCAGCCGTCACCTGCTCGCAGATGGTTTCCAACTGCTTGATTCGGGCCTCATCCAGCGGAACGCCATACTGCTCTTGCCGTTCTGCAATTCCTTCTTCGGTCATCCTCTCTCTGGAAGCATCGTAAATGGAGAACTGATACTGTGCATCGAAGCAAGCCTGCATACATCCTTTTCGGATGGGGAGCTGATTGTAATCTGCATAGGCTGCCGCAGACTGGCATTCCTCACTGACAAGATAAAGCAGCAGGTCTGCGACTTCCTCGGGATACTTTGTGTTGCGGTTGCCCATGGCATAGGACCCGATTTTTGCCGTGATGGTCCCCTCCTCATTGGGGATCGGCATGACCGATAGCTCTATCCCCAATGCCTGGCACTGCCGCAAAAGGTTGATGCTGAACCTGCTGTACCGCAGAGCAGCAAACAGCACGCCCTCGGCAAATTCATCCTGAACCTGCGCAGGGTTTGTATCATTGAACAGCCCGCGGGCAAGATCGTAGGCGATATCCCCGGTGCGGAAAATCTTCTCCAGTTCCAGCGCGCGGCGGACGGCAGATGTATCCAGCCTTACCTGATGCGCCTCGTAATCCAGAACCGGCTGCGCCAGGACATCCAGCGGATCTATGCTGGTGATAACCAGAATCGGCTGTTCTTGATGAATGCGCAGCAGCTCGGACAGCATTCCATCAAAACTGCGGGATGCTCGCTGCAAGTTGAAGCTGCTGGCATTCAGCACATCTGCTGCGCTGATCATCAGCGGAACAGAGAAACCAAGAGGCAGAATATATTGCTTTCCCTCCCACTGGCCTGCATCCAGCACGGCAGAATAAAAATCCTCCTCTCGGGAGAGGCCCTGTTTCTCCATGGCTTCGGTCAGGTCCAGAAAGGTTCCATTTACCATGGCCTTCTCAATATCCGGGAAGAGATTGATTTCTGTGGTGCGGTAACCCTCCATGATAAAAAGATCCGGGCCGCCGCCTGAAAGAATTTCCGCATTGAGCTGGCTAATCATGGCCTCCCGTTCTTCCATGTAGTTCACCCCCTTGGGTGAAATAAATTCCAGGGTGAGATTGGGATGGGCCTCCTGGTAATCCATCAAAGCCTCATAGATCGGGTAATGGACCGTTGGATCGGCATACTGTGCCGCCAGGTAAACCTGCAGTGTGACCGGTTCGGACGCTTCCGATGATGCAGGCTCTCTTAACGCTTCGCTTTGTGTCTGCTCTCCCCCGCCCGAACAGGCAACACAGCCAACGGCCATCAGAACAGCTGCGCAAAGGGCAGCTGCTTTTTTCATGATGTCTTTCATTTTACCCCCAACATTTGTTCTTCCTTTTCATCCAATATAAACTGCCTTACAGCTTTGTCTTATTATAACAAACGAGGGAATCATTTTCCATAAAATTGCGCTGAACCAGGGATTTTCCGACGCAAAAAGGCCATTGGGCAGCCGGTATCAACCGTCGCAGGGAAAGCGCAGCTTTCCCTGGATGACCGGAGCAAACCCTTTGCTAAGGTCATCTGCTCCCTGAAAGGGGGCTTCGTCACTGCACCCGCAGGTGCGTTTCGGAGTGCAACCGCCGAAAGCGGCTCCTGGCACGGAGGATGATACAGCGGTACGGCCGTGCTGTAGGAGGCAAGCGAGTTGTCGACCACGCTCCGCTTACCAGGCCAAGAGGAACTACTTTGCTTTCAGCGATTCGGGTAAACAAAGCAATTGCACAAACGAGCTATCCAGGCGGAACAACCCGGTCAAAGTTTCTGCTCGAGAAGCTATGGTCCAAGATAAAAGCCTGTCTGCGCAGATACAGAGCTTTGACCTTCGAGGAATTGGACCTTGCTCTATACCAGGCGTTTTGGCTGTATGATGCGGAAAAGAGGTCTTATCGACCAGTTTGAGCCAAACGATGCGGGCATCCCGCTTGTCCAAGCCTTCTTGACATCTCTTACAGTTTTATGTTCCAGGCCATCAAAGGACCTGCTGCAGAAATTCATCGCGATGCGCAACGTGCAACTACCGCCCTTATTTCCCGCCGGGCAGCTGCGGGGCATCGCATTCTGCAAGGATGGTCTTGATGCAGGAGAGAAATTCCTCCATGGGCGCCGACGGCGTGCCATTGTCATGCCGGGGGAAACCTTGCCGTCAGAAACGATGGACCTCTTGAACCGTTTCACCACACTGCGGCCTATTCAGCAAACTGACGGCAAACCCGGCGGTAGACCACAAAGGAGAGCACCAGGGTCAGTCCATCGGCCAGCAGCTGGGCCCAAACGACACCATACAACTGGAACAGAACATTCATCAGGAACATCAGGGGAATATAGATGATGCCCTGGCGGCAGGAGGACAGCAGCAGGGACTCCGGGCCCTTTCCCATCGCCTGTAAGGTATAGGCCATCTGGAAATTGCTGATCATAAAGGGTGTGGCAAGGCTGCTGATCTGCAAAAACACCGAGCTCAATGCCAGCGTTTCCGGTTCCTTGATAAACAGCGACACAATCTGGCCGGAAAACAGTTCAAAGGCGATGATGCACAAAACCGCAAAACCCATCCCGCTGAAGCGGGCACAGTTGATGACGGATTGCATCCGCTTATACTGTTTGGCAGCGTAGTTATAGGCCACCAGGGGCAGCATTCCCTGGCACAGTCCCATCCCCACATTCATGGGCAGCATATTGATTTTTTTGACCAGCCCCATGGCTGCCACCGGGATATCCCCGTAACCGGATGCCAAATGGTTCGCGGTCATATTGGAAATGCAGGCCAGCAGGGACGACAGCGCCGACGGGAACCCAACAGACAAGACGGGGGCCGCATACTTCGTCCCCGCAGACAAACGATGGATGGAGAGGGAAAGCACGGTATCCTTTCCCAGACGGAAGAATACCAGCAGAAAATAGCCCAGAGAAATCACATTGGACAGCATGGTTGCCATGCCGGCGCCGGCAACCTCCTGCCCCGGGGACAGGATCACAAACATAAAGACCGGGTCCAGAAGGATGTTCAGGATTCCGCCCATGCCAAGCCCAAAGCTCGCCTTTTTTGCATATCCTTCGCTTCGCAGCAGCTGTGCCATGGTCATGCTGAGGGTGGAAGGGATGCCGCCAACCACAACCACCCAAAACGCATAGCTTGCAGAAAACCCAATGGTGGAATCACTGGCACCCAACAGGCGGAGCAGCGGGTCCATAAAAACCCAGCAGCCCATGGAATAGAGCAGCGCGACAGCAATCGCTCCATAAAAGCTGAACGCGCACACACACTTTGCCTGTTCCCTTTTCTGCACGCCAAGAAGCCGGGAGATCAGGCTGCCGCCGCCCACCCCGAAAAGGTTGGACAAAGCGGTCATCACAAAAACCAAAACATAGGCCAGGGACGCAGCCGCAATCTGGTAAGGGTTGTTTGTCTTGCCTATGAAATAGGTATCGGACAAATTGTAGATCATGGTGATGAGCTGGCTGATGATGGTAGGCACCGCCAGCGCGGCCAGCGCTTTGGGGACAGGCGTTTGTTCAAACAGCTCTTGGTTTTCACCCATCCTGTTTGCACCCCCCGGCCTTTTTGACTGCATCTGCATTCTGCAATGCCATCTTCAGCAGACGATACAATTCATCCTGCTCTGCTTTTGTCATGCCCCGCAGGAGAATTTCTTCGGTCTGCCGGGCTGTTTCTTTCAGGTAGTCTTCCAGCTCCATCCCTTCCCTTGTCGGGGCAATGAGAACCTTTCGCCCATCCTTTTCATCTGTGGTTCGGGTGATGAGGCACTTGTTCTCCAGGCGCTTGAGGATGCCGGCCATGGTCGAGGGGGAAAGGCCCAGCTGCTCCATTAAGTCGCCCGCTGAAACAGGCTGATCCCGATGCTTCAAGATGTATCGAATCACGTCCGACTGACTGGATGTGATCCCCCTTTGCTGCATCCGCTGGTTGCGCAGCCAGGCTACCACATTTCCCAGCCGCACCACCAGACTGGCCGTCTTAAACTGATTTGCATCCATTTTTTGACCTCCCATTCTGCGCAGCGCAATCATTCGCAAGCGAACATTCGCTTGCGAATGATTATGGCACACAATTCGCATCCAGTCAAATCCCCAGCCTGCCCGGCGTTTTCACGCCTGCCGCTTCACCAATCTGTTCCAGGCAGGGGCAACATGGAAAGAAAACTTCAAATGGCCTTTACACAGAATTGGGGAGTGCCTCTTTCATTTTGATAAAGCGACTTTCTTGTGGAACAGCAATTTGATAGCTTATACTGGTTTGATGGAGCCTGACACCTTGCTTGCCCCTGGCTGCATGTTCCTGCCGCAAATCATAAAAAGCTGCTGCATGGTAAACCCATACAGCAGCTTTTTATGAAAAGACAAGAGAAACGATCATCAACCAGGCCTATGACCTATACAAAACCTATTCTTGCGTCCCTTGTAATCAGCGGAGCAGACGCACCAGGGCGTTGAAAATCCCGCCAATATTGAAATTTGCACCCCAGTTAAAATACTCCCCTCTGGAAATGGTATCGACGTTGGAGTGTGCTGCAGTGGAGCCCACCGAAGTAATCACACCGCCGCGGCCGGTGGTTGCGCTGGTGGATGCCTGAGAGGCAACGACAACGGTGTCGGTGTTGACATGGTTATTGCCGGAGCCAAAGGAAATGCTCAGGCCGCTGAGCAAATAGGAAATAAAGCTCAGCAGACCGCCAGCGGTAACCGCGCCGCCGTCAACGTATTCCATTTCCTTGTCAGCAATGGCCGTATAGCTGTACGGCATCTTGATCTTTTCCATTTTTTTCATGTAAATAACTCCCTTCTTTTACAGTTATTTTGCGTGTTCCAACAGTTATATGACTTTTCTCTTGCACTTAACAACAATTTTATTCCAGCTCTTCCAGCAGCTGCTGCGCATAGGCTTCTGCATCCTGCATCATATCCTGCAGCTCCTCCTGCCCCGCAATATCCGGGATTGCAGGTGCTGTCGGCTCTGGCTCCGGTTCAGCTGCAGGCGCAGTGGGGGCCGGCGCCGCCGGGGTCTGCGTCTGTGCCGGCGCGCTCTGCTGCGCCGGCGCAGCGGAGGAACTGCTGTCGCCGCTGGGTTTGCTGCTGGCGCTGCCGCCCACAGATTCAGAACTGCTGGAATTGCTGGAGGGTTCCGCCGCCGGCGTTTCTGTGTCCGGCAGCGTTTCCGCCACTGGCTGCTCCTGTTGATATGCGATCCCATCCACAGCCACACCATGCCCTCCAGGCTGTACATCACACCAGTACACTCCATCCAGGTAAGCAAAAGCATACTGGGTATCCGAAATTTGCTGCAGCGTCGTGCGGGTCCCCTGCTGGGACGTATATGCCACACTCTGAATATTGCTGCCGTCATGCAGGACCATATTCATGGAGCCGTCTTCGTAGCCATTGACATATGTGCCGACAAACTCCAGCGTCCTTCCATCTCCCACAGGTTTATAGTAGCTGCCGCTGCCGTTGGGCAGATTGTTGGACCAGCTGCCGCGATACCAGCTCTTGCTGGCCGGCAGATACTGGGTGCCCTGACCGGACCGCTGATCCTGAGACATCTGGCCATAATAGACGCCGGTGTCGTCTGAAACAACCACCATCGTATCTTCCGGAATGGCACTGCGGATTTCCTCCCAGTCGCTTCCAAAGTCCATCAGCCATCCATTGGCATAGATAATGCCATCCGCCGATACATATTCATCCAAGGCCACTTCGATGGTTTCAAAATCGTCTTGATCAAACCACTCCATAATGCTGTCATAAAGCTCTGCCGTGTTCTTTTGCTCTTCCAGAAACGCCGGAAGGTCCTCCACCGGTTCTCCTGCCACCGACAGCTCTTTCAGGGAATCCAGCCGGCCAATGACCCCGGCCTGACACAGGTCCACTGACAGGCTGTCCAGGTCCGTACAAGCAGACAGCGGCGTATAATCTGTGATTTTATTGTCGGCCAGGTTCAGCCGGGTCAACGCGGTAAAATTGCTCAGAAACGTCAGATCCTGGATGGCGTTGCCTTCCAAATCCAGCGCGGTCAGATGCTGCAGCGCAGGCAGCTCCATACACTGTTCGCTATCCAGGCCGGCGTTCCGGATAGCCAGAACTTCCAAATGTTCCAGCAGTTCCAAATCCTCTATGGATTCCAGCTGCACGCCCTCCAGTTCCAGATCGGTGAGTTTCGGCAAGGCGCTTAACTGCTGCAAATCCTCTGCAGTCACCGCGGTGTTTTTTCCGTCCCCATGAACCGTCAGCGATGCAAGCTGTGTCAGAGAAGCAATGCTGTTCCAGTCCTGTTCATCTGGATCTTCCACAACCAGGGCATCCGTCTGGGATATCACATAGGTTTGGCCTGCAATCAAAACTTCTTTGGAATCTTTTTCGGAATGAAGCAGGGCCCAGCCGGCTGCGCCGGCGCACAGCACCAAAACGGCTGCGGCAATCCCAATTTTCACAACCGGCAGCGGCTTTCTTTCTGCCGTCGGAGATGCTTCCCCGTTTTCCCCGCTGTCCGCCGGAACAAATTCGGTCCGGGAAGTTTGGGATCTCTGCGAATCCTCCGGTTCCTCCTGTGCGACATAGACCGTTGCTCCCTCATCCGGTTCTGACGCGCCGAAGGCGCCGGGATTCACAGCAGATGTTGACTTGCTGTCCATTTCGGGGCTATCCGGGACCCGCTCTGTCCACTCTTCCCCCTCTTGATCCTCCTGCTCCAAAACAATTTCCGTTTTTTCCCCGGCTTCTTCCCCGGGCTCTTCGGGAGTCTGTTCCATTTCCGGGAACCTGTGTCCGCAGATCCTGCAATACTTTTGAGAGTCCTCCGCCGGGGTGCCGCACTCCATACAAAATTTCATTTTATTTTTCCTCACACACCAAACGCCACTTATGGCCACAGCTGAACGTCGGACATAATCAGAGCTCCATAATCCGGGTAATCTTCCGACAAGTTGACCACAATCTTGATATACTCTGCATTGGCAATCGGTACGCTGAGGGTGATGGCGTCCGTCTTCCGGGTGATACGGGGCGAGGTCTGCACCAGCACGTCGTCTGCATACACCTGGACCCACACGCTGCAGTTTTCCCCGATCTCCTGATAGGGGGCCAGCATCATGGTGAGGGTGCTGTAATTGCCATAAACGCGGTATTCGGCGTAGTTGCCATACCCTTCCTCATATTCCTTGGAATTGTAATAGGTGTTGTCGCCGCTCTGAAACACCGCATAGTTCACAGCCGTTGAATAATCATTGCCAAAAGGATCTTCCGGAACCACATCGTTCCAGGTCCATCCGCCGTTCAGCGCTGTCAGCGACGACAGGGAAACCGGCTGCATCGTACTGATCTCACTCCGGCGGGCGGTCAGGTCTTCATCGCCCGGTATATTTTTCAGAGCTGCATCCAGCAAACTGCTTGCCCCGCTGTAATCTTTGGCCTGCACCAGTGCGTCAACCTGCTCCAGCACCTTTGAAACATAATTCTGTGCATAAAGATTGGCCTTGACATCCAGCTCTGTATCCGATCCCAACAGATCCAGTGCATCCTGAACGGTCTGGTAAGCTTTCAGATCATCCTGGTTTTCTGCGTACTGCTCTGCAACAGCCAGCGCCTTATTCTTCAGTTCTTCTGCATAGGCGTCTGCCTGTTCCAGGTAATCCGGGTCCGACGCATTATCCTCCATGGCTGCACGAATGGTCTTCAGCGCAGATTCATAGTCGCCGGCACCGGCATAGGCTTCTGCCTCGTCCAGAATCTTCTGTTTGTCCTGCTGGTCCAGGAGAGACTGGTATTCGCTCTGTTTTTCAGCAAACCGCTCCTCATCCGGGTATTGCAGCAGCCCGGCCTCCAGAATGCTCAGCGCCTTCTGATAGTCCTGGGCATCAGCAGCAGTCTCTGCCTCTTTCAGAGTCTCTGCAACATTTTCCTCGCGTATGGATTCCGACTGAATGTCGCTGATGACTCCCCCAATCACAGGCAGATCCTCTCCCTCGCCCATCAGCATCGGGAAAAGGAACCATACGCATGCCGCTGCTGCAGCAATCAGGATCAACACCAAAGGAATGATTTTCCGCACGTTTCTCTTTTCTCCTTCCTTTGCTTTCTGCTTTTTCTCTTTCCGGGGCGGTTGTTCTGTCTTGGACCTGGGCGTAGGCGTGGTTTCCTGCCCTGCCGGTCGGTTTGCCTGGGCGTGGGGCCTTGCTGAGCCCGCCGTCTGCGTGCCGGCGCCAGCCTGCCGGACGGCCTTCGGCTGGGAACCGGTTTTCTCATCTGGTTTGGCCCGCTGGGCGCTCTGCTTGTCTGTTTCGGCCTTGCTCTGGGTGTTTGCCCGGCCCGCCGTGGGATAACCGGCCGTCTGAGCAGCCGAGTCAAGATTTGCAACACTCCGCAGTGCAACTTTCATAGCCGAAGCCGTTCGGAACCGTTTTTCAGGATCATAGGCGCAGGCGCAGAGAATCAGATTTGCCATCGCAGGCGACGCCTCTTTGGGCGGCGGCAGCGCGTCGCCTCTCAAACGGCGCTCCATAGCCTCCCTGCGGGCATTGGGGTCCATCAGCTGCTGTTCGCTGTTCAGAAACGGCAGACGGTTGTGATTGAGCAGACGGTACAGAACAATGCCCAGCGAATAAATATCCACCCGGCTGTCATAGGCAGAGCCATTGGCCACTTCGGGGGCCATATAGTTATACGTTCCCTTTTTGGACAGATTGGCGCTGGTGGCCTCCAGCTTTCTCGCAATGCCAAAGTCGCCCAGCTTGAAAAAGCCAAAGTCATTGACAAAAATATTGGCCGGCTTAATATCCCGGTGGATGATATTCCGTTTTTCGCACAGCTCCAATGCGGTGCAGAGATCGATTCCCAAACGGATCACATCTTTTTCCGTCATCGGATGGCTGCAGATCCACACATCAAAAGGCGTCAGCAGCTCCATGCGGATATAGATATCCCATCCCAGCTCTTCCTTGCGCTCTACAACCTGGTAATCCTCTACACTGACAATGTTCTGAACCCCTTTCAAGGATTCCATCAGCTTGATTTCTCCCACAAAATCATCCACGATTCCCTGTAGATAGGTGCGGGTTCCGTTGAGGTCCAGCCCTTCTGAACGCAGACTTGTCACCTCTGCTTCATCCTGAGGAATATGCAGGACTTTAATGGCCGCTGTGCTGATCAGTCCATGATCGGTGCGGACAGCCTTGTAGACAGAGCCGAACGCACCTTTTCCAATTTGGCTTTCCACCTTCCACTCAGGCCAGACTTTTTCAATTTCCTGTGACATTTCTTTTCCTCCTCAAGAAACGTTTCGCTGATTTCCAGAGCCCTCGTTCCGGCTTGCAGACTTTCAGCAGAATCATCGTAATATTGTCCTTTCCCCCTCGCTCCAGCGCCTGTTCCAACAGTTTCTGAACAGCCTTGCCCGGCGGTTCCTGGACCATTTTTCCAATTTCCTCCAATGAAAGCATATCTGTCAGGCCGTCGGAACAAATCAGATACCGGTCCCCGGCACGGCACGGCCACTCCCCATAGGTCGGGCACAAATGTATTTCCTCTGGTGGAATCCCCAGATACTGCAGCAGCGGTGGTTTATGGCCAAAGGGAGCCGGGGTGACATGATCCTGCGAAATTTGCCGGATTTGCCGGTTTGCAATTTGGAAAATTCTGCTGTCCCCCAGATTGCACAGGGTCACTTGTCCCTGTGCAAACAGGAGCATTGCAGCGGTAGTGCCGCAGGTGCCGAGCTGATGGTCCGCCGCAAAGGAACAAATTTCCCGGTTTGCCTGGATGCAGATTTCTTCCAGCACCTTCCGGGGCGGCTGGTCCATGGGGGTGCGGGCCGCTCTGCCGGCTGCAAGCAGGGAAGCCTCCTCGCCATATTCTCCGCCTCCCATACCGTCAAACACCCCAAACAGGACAGCCCGGTCCAATCCGACTGTCCCTGCGTGAAAAACCTCAGACTTTTTTTCGTCCTGCCGCATAAACTGCCCGTCGCATATAAAATTATCCTGGTTTGTCCTGCGCCTGTGTCCCACATGGCTAACACACACATAGGATAGTTGAAGCCCCATGTTCTCTCCTCTTTATTTTCGCTGGACCAATACCAGCGAATAATTGTCCGGCGCTCCATGCGCACAAATCATTTCGTCGACCTGCTGCAGCGTGATTTCAATGTTTCCCTGACGGGCAGCCGCCGACCAGCTTCTGGCCAGTTCTTCCTGGCTGCAGTAGCGGTAAACGCCATCGCTGCACAGGGCAAACAGCGTTCTTTTATCCACCGTCCCCGTTCGAATGGTAAAGGAAGCCTCATACTTGGACCCAATGGCATTGGTAAGTTTTCCTTCCAGGAGCGCATCCTCTTCTCCCTGGGCGTGGTAGAGATCATCTTTGCTGATCTGGGACACCTCGGTCCGAAAGAGGGAAGGCTGCACCTGGTAGCACCTGCTGTCTCCGGCCGCCATCAGCAGGTACTGCCCCACTGAAATCCAAAGCAGTACAATGGTAGACCCACAGTAGAGTTCTTCGGGGGTAAGGGCGCAGATCCGGTCTGCCCCCAACCGAAGCACTTGCTTGAATTCTTCTGACAGCTCTTGCACCGACATCCGGGCAGCCTGAGTGTGGCGACGCACCCACCAGCAGGTCAACAAATCGCTCAGAACGCCGCTGGCGCGCTCTCCTGCATAATGTCCCCCCATGCCGTCTGCCACAAAGCACAACGCATTTTCTCCGTCAATCAGCAAGCTCGCCCGATCCTGATTGACTTTTCTCTTCAGTCCCTTTTTGCACAACACTCCGCCCTGCAGCATAATTCAGATAATCTCCGCTCTCATTTGGATCTTTCCCATGGTCAGGACAGCGCCGTTTTTCAAAAGCATGGGCTTGTCCACCACCGTCTGGCCCATTCTGGTAGGATTGGTCTGGCTGCAGTTGATCACATATACCTGCCCGGCCTCCTCATACACTTCGCACTGTCTCCGGGAAACCGAAGTATGGTCGACGGTAATTTGACAGGAACTGGAACGTCCCACAGTCACCCGTTCTTTCAGGCTTGTCTCATAGAATCGGGAGGGATTTTTCACATCCACCAGCCGCAGATGTTTTGTTCTGCGGGGCCCGCCGCCCGGCGCGCTGCCAAAGACCCGCACCGTGTTTTCCTCTGCATTCGCCGAAAAATCCCCGAACTCATCGGGCTTTTCGCCGGGCAGATCATCGTACCAGTGCCGGATGGCCGGACCGTTATCCCGGATCTCTATAATTTCCGAGGACTTTTCGTCTTCTTCCGGCTCCTGCCGATCATTCTTCTTGTTCCGTTTTCTGCGGACCACCAGGAGAATGACTGCCGTCCCCAGCCCAAGGACCAGCACCACTGCGCCGCCGATGGCGGCCATCATCCAAAGCGGCATCCCGGGTGCAGGCGGCTCTTCCGCCGGCTGTGCGATGCTGTCCGCTTTCGGGGCCGGCACCGAGCTGGCCGGAATGCTTTCAAAAGGCATGGTCAGCTGTGCAGTATATTCCTGTCCGCCGCAGACCACCTTGACTCCCCGGACTGAGCCGTCGCATACTTCTGCCGGCAGCTGGATTACCACCTGCTGGGCCTGGTTGTATTCGCACACCCCCTGTGCAATTTGATAGGTATCTGTGGTATCTCCAAAATAATAGGACTGCCCGCTGGTGATGCGGGAAAGTGCAAACAGGTTGTCCAGCAGCGCCGTGCGTTCTTCGCTGTTGTTGGGCCCGCATCCCACCGTGTAGATCGGGTAGCCGCATTTCTGAATCAGTTCCTGCAGCTCCGCCCGGGTATAACCGATTTCCTTGTCATCCACACCATCCGCAATGATCACCACCCGGCTGAACTGGAGCGGCGTTTCCTCAAAAAGAGTTTCGATTGCCTGATACACATTGTCGGTGAGCTGGGTGTCCTGATTCTGATACTGGATGCCGTTGACTGTGCTGCTCAAGGTCAAATAATCACTTTCATTTTCACACAAATAGTGGATTTCATCCTCGATGGTGACAATGGTAAACTGTTCTCCCTCCATCCGGTTTCCAATCAGGTTGGTCAGCAGCTGGGTGATGACAGGGCGTTCGCTTTGCGGGATGGAAAGGGAATTATCCAAAATAATCAGGGTCTTCACCGGCACTTCCGTTTCTGAAATCGGCGTCACCTGTACATTGCCGCAGGAAACCGTGCCCACCTGACAATCGGTGATCTCTCCCTCCTGGGGCAGATACAGGACGGCGTTGGTTCCATCCACCGCCGCCCACACCGGACTGGCAGCCATCCCATGGATACTGAAGCTCGCTGCCATCAGAAAAACAGGTACGATCCACAGCAAACCCCATATTCTGCCTTTGATCTTCTGCCACATAGCCTTTCCCTTCCGTTTTTCCCGTGTTTTCTCTCCCACAGAGTATCTCTGGGAAATGTGCAGCACCCACACTTCACAGATGCACCCTGTGGTCCCTCGTGCCGTTTCTAAAACAATATACCCAGTGGCGGCCCGCCATCCAACCTGTTTTTGACAGCGAGCCGCTGGGTATCATTCTTTTGTTATTCAAAGATCCGAGAAATCTTTTGCTGCTGCGTCTCCAGCTGGTCCTTCAGTTCCTGGTCCATCCCGGTGGTGCGGACCAGCAGCGACTGGTTGATCTCCTGCAGCTGGACCAGGTCCAGGTGGATGGACTGCAGCCGCCGGGAAACCTCCTGCAGCAGTTCTTGGTGCATGGTGTCGTATTTCCTGCACTCCTCCACCAGCTGCAGCATCCGCTGGATGTGCCGGATTTCCTCGTCCACCTGAAGATGAAACTTTGCCAGCTTTTGCGTATGTACTTCCAGCTGCGCCATCTCAGAACAGGTTGCTGATGGTATTATGGGCGGTGTTCATTTCATCCTGGATGCCCGATTCAATGCTGGAAGCATCCGACTGGCCTTTCTTGACGGCCTCCAGGTTCTGGCGCACCGACTCAGCCGCCTTATCCACCTGCTCGATGGACTTCTGAATGGTCTTCTTGGCAGACTCTGCTGCCTCGCCGGTCCAGAACTGTTCAATTTGCCGCTCCTGGGCCTCGTAGTCATCCCGGGCGCTCTGCAGATCGTTCAGATACTGCTCCAGCTTGCTGATTGCATTGGTATAAGCAGTTTGTTTAATATTCACATTCACAGCATCAGCCATAATCGTTTTTTCCTTTCTTGTTCTCAAGGCCCCGGGCCTTTGCAGCCCGGTCGTTCACAATCAGAAGCTCAGGCCCAGCATGTGGCCGATGTTCTTGAAGGTACTCATCAGATCTTCAACAAAGTCAGCCACTTTTCCGAGGAACTCTGCGATTTTCACCACGGCGTCGGTGAACGCTTTTACCATATCGGTAAATTTGCTCAGGTATTCACCGGCTGCTTTCAGCAGCAGCTGGCCGATGTTGCCGCCCTCGTCCGAGCCGCCCAGCTCCTCCAGAACGCCGGTGACGCCCTTCATAATGTTTTCCACCCGCTTGGTGATCTCGTCCACTGCATCGCACCACTCCTGGCCGCGGCCGCTGTCAACATACATATCATTTGTGGCTGCCATAATCATACCTCCATTGTTTGTGCCGGCCTGTGTTGCTGCCGGCTCTCTTTGAAACCATCGAACCAATCAGATTGTTTTGCTTGTGCCCCCTTTTCGGCCATCATGCATCATAAATCTGTCTGAAAGCCATCTTTATTTCATCAAGCTGCTGCAGGAGATAGGCCGTGTTTTTCTGATACAGCGGCAGCAGATCCCCTCCGACGCAGTCGGATAACTGTTGCTGATCCTGCTCCAGCATGCTGTGCAGGATGTTCCATTCCTGTACGCACTTTGCGTACAGCTCGTCCACATGGTAGCTCATCTTGACCCCCGTTAAAAAACCAGCAGATGATCCCCGAATTCCACCTTCATGCTCTTCAGGCTGATCCCCAGGGGCAGCAATCTGCCGTTGTCCCTGCGGCACAGCACTTCCTCCCCGGAAGGGATATAGGCGCCGCCGGTCAGTTCCTTGATCAGGGGATACAGCAGAACCCGCAGCCCCTCCGGGGTCACAAATTCCGGCACCCAGGCGTCAAACCGCAGCGCCACAGCAGGCACTTCAAAGGTCACCAAAATTTTGTCCATCCTCACACCTCCTGTGCCGTCAGATGATGGGCAGGTCGTCCGGGTCCACCTCGGCCTGCATCAGCCTGCCGCAGGGCATCAGCATCTCCTTGAAGGCGCCATTGTAGTACATCAGGAACCGGTCATACTGTGCCAGCGGCTTCTGGCTTTTTTCCTTGTACTGGGAGGGCATCTCCAGACTCAGCAGCCCGGCCTTGGACAGCATCCCGCCAAACAGCAGGGTGAACTTTTGGGGGTTCAGGCAGGAGGACATGGTGGTCTGGATCTCCAGCTTGGAGTACTCCCCGGGCAGGAAGCAGCAGGTGTAGTACAGGTTGTACCCCAGCCCCCGGCGGCGGCGAGTCTCGGGGCTGTCGTCGTCGTTGGGGTTCCGGGCCCCCAGCAGGGCAGACAGCTTGGCCCCCTGAATCTGATTCAGCCGCCGGGCCATGTCGTAGTAGCCCTCAAAGAATACCATCAGCGGCCTGGTTCCGGCCCGGATATAGCTGTATGCCAGCTGCATATTGGCCAGGTCTGCGCCGTCCAGGTGGTGCTGTTCCATGAAGGCGTTTTTCAGGACCGAGCGCTGTTTCATGGCCTCCACCAGCCGGTCCAGCAGGGTGTCCAGATCCTCTGGGGCGGTGGTGAGGAGGGTTACATTGGTCTTTTGCCGCAGCGCCTCCATACGGGGGCTCCCCTCCTCAAAGAGGCTGCCCACCCCACGCTTGACAATGATCAAATCCATCTGCTCTGCGCAGAAAGCCTCCAGCAGGTTGTCGGTCACCGGGGCGATGCCCAGCTTGTTGCCAAAGTACACCGAAGTGGTGAACATCTGCTTGAGGGGGATGGCCACTGGCTTTGCCCGGTCCAGGGTGTAGCCCAGGGGAATCCGCCCCGGGCCAAATTGGCTGCGAAATTCCTGATAGCTCTGTTCCTGGGGCAGGTCTGCCAGGCCCGCAGCCGGCTGGAAGCCGGCGTCCCGCCGGGCGATCCGCTCCAGCTCCTCCCGCAGCACCAGGGCTGCCTGCTGGGGGTCCTCCTCCACCGAGAAGATGGCCGTCTGGAATTCCAGCGGGCGGTCGTCCCAGAGGCACAGGCCCCGCCCCGGAATGGCCGGGGGCTGATATGTGGTCTTTTTCTCCAGCACCTCGGTGTAGTCGTACCGGTCTTTCAGGCTCATGCCCAGCCGAAAGCCGGCCTCCTGGCGGATCCGCACTGGGAACTGGTTGTGGTGGCTGCCGGCCAGGATGTACTGGACCCCGTAGGCGGCACCCTCCCGCATGGTCTCGTTGAGCCTGCCGAGATAGACCGACCCCTTTTTGGTGCCGCCGAAGGCAGCTACCCCGTCTATGATGAACAGCACCAGCGGCAGCGGCTTGATCCGGCAGTAATCCGCAAAGCCGTTGACCTCGGCCTCGGCGAACAGTTTCTGGCGCCGTTTTGTCTCGCTGGCGATGATCTCAAAGACCAGGGGCAGCTTATCCTCATCCTCGTCGGTCAGGACAGCCCCGCAGTGCGGGACCTGCCTGAAGCGGGTCAGCAGCTTGCTGGAAAAGTCCAGGATGTAGAAAACCACCTGCTCAGGCGTATAGTGCTCGATGAGATCCAGCAGCATGGTCTGGATCAGATTGGTTTTGCCGCAGCCGCTTTCCCCCACGATCAGGGCGTTGTGCATCGACTGCAGATCCATCTCAAAGGGGTACTGCTGCTGGAAGGCGGGGTCGTCAATCATGCCGATGGTCGCCGAAATCCCCTTCACAGTGCTGGCGGGGTATTTCTGCCGCAGCTGGGACAAGGTCAAAACCCGCGGCAGCATGGGAGGCAGCAGGGTGCGGGGGATCAGATGCTCCCGCCGTGCCAGCACCGAAAGATACTGCACAATGGCCACCACCTGTTTGACCCCGGATTTGGTTTCGTGTTTGGACGGTTTTGCGGTCAGCAGCACCTGCGCTGCGCTGTCGATCACTTGAACAGATTCATCCTTCTGGGCAACCACTTCATCCTGGGGAATATAATCTGCCCCGCACCATGCAGACTGGCCCAGTGCAAAATATTCATTGTAGCCAACCTGCAGATAAAACCGTCCGGTCTCCTTCAGCTCTGCGGCCTCCGGCCGCTTGAGCATATCCTGACTGTCGCTCTTGTCCTGCACCCGCAGGCAGACCCGGAATTTGGTGTTGCTCCAAATCTGGTCGTTCACCACGCCGGCCGGTTTCTGGGTGGCCAGAATCAGGTGGACCCCCAGGCTTCGGCCAATGCGGGCCGTACTGATCAGCTTGTCCATAAACTCCGGCTGCTGGCTTTTCAGCTCTGCAAACTCATCCGAAATGATAAACAGATGGGGCAGCGGCTCCTGCACCTGATGGCTGCGGTACAAACGCTGGTAGGTGTAAATGTCCATCGTGCCCTCGTTGCAGGCCGACTTTGCCTCGTTGAAGATTCTCTGCCGCCGGGCCAGCTCGCTTTCAATCGAGACCATGGAGCGTGCAATGGACGCGCCGTCCAGGTTGGTAATGGTTCCAACCAGGTGGGGCAGATGGATGCCTCTGCTTTCATCTTCAAAGGCGCCGGCCAGGCCGCCGCCCTTGTAGTCGATCAGGACAAAGGCCACCTCATCGGGGCTGTAATTCACCGCCATGGACAAGATGTAGGTGATGATGAACTCCGACTTGCCTGAACCGGTCATGCCGGCCACCAGACCATGGGGCCCCTGCCGGCTCTGATGCAGGTCCAGCATAAAGAGTTCGCCATCGGTCCCGATGCCCACCGGCGTAGCCAGGCTGTGGATGGGGTCGCTCTCGCTCCAGCGTTTCAGCAGATTGAGATGCTCCACCTTGCCCACCCCGAACATTTCCAGGAAAGTAAATGTTTTGGGCAGCGTAAAATTGCCGGACAGGCTTTTCAGCTGGGTGTTTGCCAGGGCTTTCATGGCTCTGTGCAGAATGGCACCGTCGCACTGATCCAGCGCGAACTTTTGCGGCGGCATATCTGGATGCAGCACATCAAAACAGGCCTGGTCGTCCGCTGCCGATTCCCGCATTTGAATGACTTTCGTGCATTCCTTGGGCAATGCGTCGAAAGCTGCCACCACCGAAAGCGCCACACACTCCTTCTCTTCCATGAGGACTTCTTTCAGCACTTCGATGCTGTCATACAGCCGCTTGCTCAACGCAAACACAACATAGTGGGGATGTGTCTTTTTGTATTTTTCGTAGTCTTTTTTGTCCTGCATCAGCTCCTGCATTTCCTGCCGCAGGTACTCGCCGATGGTGCCGGTGCCCGCCTGGTCCGTCACCAGAAAGCGGATATTCCGTTCATCGTTCCACAAATGAGGCAGATAGCGGATATCATCCATGCGGCGGAGTTCTTCTTCCTCCACCAGGAAAACACATTTGACCTCATCATAACTGTGGGTCATGACCAGCTGGGTCAGCAGTGCCGATACAAACTGCAGCACAGCCGGGCGTTCGCCCAGCACACCGATGGCATAGTCCTGCATCAAGGAAAGCATGATGGGGGCACGCTCAATCAGATACTGTTTTTCCGCCAGGGCAAACATCTGCTCTTCCAGGGTATCCTGCTCCATTTCAAAGCGCCTGGATGGATACTCCAGTTCTGCCTGCATCTGTATCGTGCCAGAACCAATTCTGAGGGTTAAAAAGTCATCATCGCTTTTTCTGCGCTCCCACAGCCGCTTTCCGCCGCAGTGCTGCAGCACGGTACTCAGATCAGGATAATTTTCGTTCAGGATCTGATACTCATGGTTGCACTCGTCGATGATCTGCTGCTTTTTCTGGGCCAGATATTCGGTATATTTTTCCAGCCGCCGCGCTTCGTACTCTTTGCGCTCTTTTTCGTTGTAGCGCTGGGTCAGGAAGGGAAACACCAGGGAGGTCAAAGCCATACTGTAGCTGCCCATGGCAATGGCCCGGCCGCCCATAACGGCCGAAGACCCCATCCGCAGTACCAGAGGCATCCTGTTGGAGTTCATCGGCATGGGCGGCGCGTCAATCGCTATGGTCTCCCATGCCATGGAAAAGCGACTGCGTGGCTGACGGTTAAATAGCTTTCTTGGCCGATGTGCCGGGGGCGCGGCCCCCCGTACGGCCTTGAGCGGATGCAACACTGCCTGATTGACAAACAATTCATTGTCTCCGGAACAGATCGACAGAAAATCTGTTCCCACCAGGATCTGCATTCCCGTCAGATAAATGCTGTCGCCCAGATTCAGCTTTGCCATGTCCACCCGGCGGCAATTGACATAGACGCCGTTGGCGCTGCCCTGATCCCGGATTTCCCACCCGGAATCCGTCAGGCACATGGCTGCATGATTTCTGCTGATAAACCTGCCTGTGCTGATGATGTCGTTTGTATCCCCTCTGCCGATTGTGATGGGGACGTTCTTGGGGGCCCGATAGTTATGAAACACGCTGCCGGACGCAGTCTGCATCTCGGCGTAGATCATATACCGCTGGCCATTGCAGGTCAAATAGTATAGATGCTTATGAACCAGGGGTACACGGCGTGCATCAATCGATTTTCCGCCCAGCAGGCAGGTATTCGGTCCACAGCAAAGCATCCAGAGGGCCGAACCATCCTTGTCTGACCGCCCGGCCTCGATCGAAAGAAACGTAAGGGCCTTGTGACTGACAGCCTGGTGAAACAAGTATTTGCCCTCAATCATTTGAGGCAGAAACAAGATTTCCATCTGTCCTTCCTCGCTGATCAGGCTGACACGTATTCCTTTGCATTCCGTGCTGGGCGGCTCTTTTGTCAGCTTCACATCTACTTGGTCCATTGCTTATCTCCAGCTCGTTTTGATCCTATCACAGACAGCAAGCCTGGCATGAGAGATCAGGTAATTGGCGCGCCGCAGGATGTACAGAACGCCGCATCCGGTGCAACCGGGGCGCCGCAGTTGGCACAAAACATGGTTTTTTCTGCTTTGTGCTCAGGCTGCGGCTGCTCCTCCGCGAGCCGTGTGCCGCAGCTGCTGCAGAAAATCATTCCTGGCTTAATCTTTGCCCCGCAGTTGGGGCAGTGGCTGGCCGCATTGATGGCTTGAATCTGGGCACGGTTGACATCGATCTTGTCGTGCAGTACGTTGATTTTTTCGATGAGTTCGGCCACCTCAGGCAGCGGATCAGCGCTGTGGGCTACATAAATTTGATATCCAATTTCCAAATAGAGATTGTTGATCTGTGTTTCTGCTTCTGAAATCTCACTGTTCAGCCTGGTCGTTTCAGAGAATTCCTTGGCCATTTTGACGGTACTCTGCCCGGCCTGGGAAAAGGTATCTTTCATCTTATTGAAAAAAGCCATAGACCATTCCTTCTTTCATCTTGATGGGTTTATCAGTAGTAGAAAGGGTGCTGGCTCAGCACCGGGATCATCTCATCCCGGCACCAGACTCTGTCCACATCGCTGGCGATTCTGGTACGCTTGCTCCCGGCGTAGACATACAGGTCCTCATCTGCAATATAAAGGATTCTGGAATTGTCCGGCCGACAGAAGGATGTCACATCCTCTGCCACGATGACCGTTTCACCCTTGTCTGTCAGCATCACAAGCTCGCCCGATCCTTCATCCCCCTCATAAGCCTTGGTCGCAATGCTGCCATCCTCATAAATCCAGAAGGAATCCGTGCTGATATCGGTCAGAAGCCGGGTTGTTTCCCCGTTTTCATAGACATAGAAATCTGCATATTGAGCGCCGTCGTCCTCGGTATAGGTGTTTTCCCAGTAATAGAGCTTATCATCAACCTTGCCCAGTATCTCCCCCTGGTCACTGAGGATGGCAAAGCTGCCAGCCGTTCCTCCCTCCACGGGTGCGGCATACAGCACCTGATCTTTCGTTTCCACCAGCAGGTGCTGGTCAACCAGGGCTGTGTCACGGATATAGCCGTCCTCTCCATACAGGACTTCCAGCCCATCCCCCTCCAGCTGAACGCTTTCCCGGCTGCTGGGCGTATAGAGAGTCACCTGGCTGTACAGGCTGCCGTCATGGGCCAGGTCATATGCTACATCTGTGGCTTTTTTGTTGTTTGCCACCAGCTCGTCGATGGTGAACTGGGCAGCCAGATTATTGATGTCTGCACATTCCATCACGCCCGAAACGCTGCTGCAGATGGCCAGATCATCCATCACCACAGTGGAAATCCCATCCTCCAGCTGTTTCAGAGTATAAACCGGCAGGCTGTAATATTCTACCAACTCCAGGTCTGACCGCAGCGCCGCCTGGGCCACAGCGGTATTGTAGCTGTCCCAGTCATAACTAGAGCCGGATTGCTGCCCGCCGATGCAGAGCAGATATGTGTCATCCTTGTAACCGCAGGCTGTTGCCAGATCCACCAGATCCTGCACCACTTCTTCATCCACTTCAATGTAACCGTCCTGGTTGGTCTGGTAATTCTCGTACTTGTCCAGGAAGGCCTGGCAGGCAGCGCTAACCGTCGCATTGTCAGACTGGGCCGCATCGCTGATGGAACAGCTTGTACCCAATACCTTACTGAAAAAGTACACATTCCTAGTGCAGGAAGCAAACAGCGCATCAAATCTGCTGCTATCGCTGCCGGCGGTGATGGAGAAATAGTAATAATGCCGAACCTCATAGTCATCCGGGTCCAGAGGATTGGTGGCGCCTCCTTCCGCCACAAAGTCATTCAGGCAGCGCTCTTCCTTTAAGACACTATACACCACGCGTTTGTCACTGTAGATATGAAGCCACACATTTTCATCGATTTTCTGTGGATTCTTGTCATCCAGGGCCATCACATACAAGTCTTCACCTTCGTCCCCCTGCTTTGTGTAGGTAACCTGCCCCTGGTCCGAAATCGAGATCAGGGTGGCAACATCATCGTCCAGCTCCACTCTCTGACCCGGATCTTTCAGCGTCGTGAGATACATGGTGTTGCTGAAATCATTCGCGTCATCTTCATCCAGTACCAGATAGATCAAATTGTCCTTGTCATCCAGCTCCATCTCGTAAAAATCCACATTCCGGGCAATCTGTCTGGATTCTTCTCCGTCAAAATAATACAGTGTATTATCTTCATTTGCATAGAGGATGGTTCCGTCGTCCAGGATGTCAAAATCATAGCTTGCGTTGGTTGCCACTACGGTGATATAGCGATTGTTTTTGGAGGAATTTTCTTTCATTTTCCCATATTCGGCCCGGCACAGAGTCCCGTAACCATACCGGGAATCCAGCTTGGAAAAATAATAAATGTACTTTCCATCCGGCGTAAACCACAGATCTCCATAGTCCGACCTGCTGGATGCAATTTCCATCAGTTCCCCTTCGTCCAGATCGGTAATCAGTTCATACCGTCCGTCCGACAGGCAGACATAAGCATTCCTGGAACCTACGCCGCCCAAGAGCACAAAACAAAGGATGGCCGCCGCAAGCAAAACCACTACAATTGCAGCGGCAAACAGAATTTTTCTGTTCCCGGCAAACTTGGGTTTGACAGCTACTGCCGCTCCTTTTCCGGTCTTAACCGGCTGGACGGCCGAACTTGGTTTTACTATAATCTTCTCATTTTTGGGGACAAGGCTGCCTTCTCCGCCGCCCAGTTTTGTCCCGCAGAAACCGCAGAACTTTGCGCTGTCTGGAACCGTTTTTCCGCATTTAGGACAGACCATCTGTTTTCCTCCCTTTTTGATTGTTGTATGTTCCGTTCGGGCTCCGACTACACCATGTCGAACCCCCATCTGGATGAGGCCAATGGTAATTTAATGGTAGTATAACACACTTCTTTCACTTTCTTGCCCATTATGTAATATTTTGTATGTTCAATGCAACAAATTGTATATTTATGGTTTTTTTGGCGTATATTTTTTCTATCCGCGCCGGATACAGGCATTTTTCCAAAACAAAAAGCCCGCCATTTTCAGCCGGCTGACGGCTAAAAATGGCGGACTTCTTTCACTGCGAAAGCTGTTTTATGCAATCATTATAATAAGGAAAAGAATCATCTGACCCCGGTACCCTTTTCCCAAAAAATCATCAAGGCTTTCCATGGTCCAGATCACATTTTAACCAGAAAAGCATACTGATTGCAAGAGCAATATTTCTTACCATCCGGCGTATTTTGTCATCTGTTTTTTCTGCTTTCTTTGCGGATTTCTGCATTGCATTGCCGTGAGGCCGGGCATGAAGTAGGCGATCCTCTTTTTGAAGCTGCCGGCACTTTTCCTTCTTTTACCGCCCTCAGAAAATCGTTCTGCTCTTTAAAGCCCGCTGACTGTAACAACCGGATCGTATTCAGAATTCAAAATCGCAAGAACAGCCTGCATATCGGCCTCTGAGATCTTTATATCGCCGTTTGTGGGCTCAAGCTCCTTTTTATACCCTTCCAGCACGCGAACCGATCCCATTCCAGGAATCGCTTTTCCGGGGGTCTGGCCGTCGCCGTTGTTGGCAAAGAAAATATTGCATGAATAGTATCCCCTGGCAAACTGCGAATAGGTATCTTCATAGGACGCATCGCCTGCCTGTTCTCTTGTGGTGAGGCAGTTGTAATACAGGGATTCGGCGTCATCCACCCAGACGCTGTCGGATGTAAGCTGGATAAAAGGAATCCCTGTCTGAGGCTGCTGCAGGCCATAGCAGAAAAGAATCGGGAAGGTACCTTCGGGGGTTTTTCCATCGCCTTCAGCAGGTGTTGCTGTGGTACCATTGCGGCCAATGGCCGCTTCACATTCAAAGAGGGTACTCCATTTGCCCTGATATTTTTGGCGCAATGTCAAAATAGCTTTTCCTGCCTCTGTAGGGCTGATCAGAATTTCCTGCTGGCCCCACTCCTCATTGACCTGCATCGCCGGTGCATTGCTTTCATTTGCCGGCTCTTCCTCTTCCTGTTCCAGCACAGGGAGATCTTTTTCCGGTTCCGACTCAGCCAAATCTTTCGGAGATTCCTGCTCTGCTGCAGAGGAATTCTGTTCCGGTTCGCTGGACGCCGACTGGGACCAAGCCTGGGTCTGTTCTACCCTGTTTTCAGTCCTGTGTTCCGAAGTTTTTTTCCAAAAGAACAGCCCAGCCCCCAATACCAACATAACCGCTGCCAGCAACACAATCAACACGATAATCTTGTGCCCCCGGCGCCCCTCCGAAGGGCCCGGTGTGTCTGCCTTCTCCGGCTCTGTTTGCATTTCCTGCTCCAGTATTTCAGAATCAATCAGATGGCCGCAATTGTTGCAGAAATGATCAGATGCCGGGACAGAATATCCACAGTAAGGGCACTTTTTTTCTTGTTCATCCTTTTTGGGCGGTTCATGACAAATTGGCCGCCCGCATCTGCTGCAAAACCGTGCAGTATCTGATAAATTCTGCCCACAGTTTGGACATTTCATTTTATCTTCTTCCTTTCTATTTTACTGACTGCCTTCGACCATCCATAGAACCTGCAGCAAAAGTATAACATATACAAATAATATTCTCAATCCTTGTTTTGGAAACACCTATCTGTTCATTTATCATTTAGAAGCAAAATTGCCCCCCTAATTTTTAGGGCACCCCCACATAAATCATAAAAGGAATTGATCTGCTAACTCAATGAATTCACAGTAAGGCTTTTACTTCATCGATATCTGGCAGAGAAATCACCCTCCTGTTTTGTTCTGTTTTGGCTGTAAACATAGAATAAGGGCAGCCGTTTTGCCGGCTGCCCTTCTAAAGGAGTTGTTTTACTGAAACGGTCTGAGGATCATCTCACAGGAAAATTCCTTTCAATCTCGCAAGGTTTAATTTACTCTGGGCCCCTTTTTTCCCATGGGAAACAAGCGTTTGGCGGTAGTATTCACAGCTAGCTTGGCCAGATAGAGCGTGTGCCGATGCCTGTGGTGACGGTGATGCCAGTGGCATACAGCACTTTCTGGCTCATGGTTTTGGCCAATTCGTGGCGGTGGCCTTATAGTGGTCCAGGCAGGGGCAACATGGAAAGAAAATCAGATGAATCCATACAGCTGCGGTTTTACAGGGTCAAATATCCAGAGCGGCATGGCAGCCCTGATACACCGCGTTGGTGATGGTGGACACCCGGCCGGCGTCGCCGATCACCCGGACAAAGGGAGCGGTGTCCTGGAGGGCGGTGACCGTGTCGGTGCAGGGCCGCTGGCCCAGGGCGCAGATGACGGTGGCGCCGGGCACCAGAATTTCTTTGCCTTCGCTGTCTTGGCAGAGGACGCCGTCGGGCCGCACCTCCATGGCCTTGCAGCTGGTGTGGACGGTGACGTATTTGTCGATCTCTTTCAGAAGCAGGGGGCGGTGCCGGACATTGGCGTCGGGGGCCAGGGCGTCCCGCATCTCCACAATGTGGACGGTCTTGCCCTGCTGGCCCAGGCAGATGGCACACTCGCAGCCTGCCAGGCCGCCGCCCATTACCACCACCGTACCGGCCACTTCGGACTGGTGCTTGTAATAGTCGTTGACCACGATGACGTTGGGGCCGTCCAGGCCGGGGATGGAGGGCACCAGGGGCCGGGAGCCCACCGCCACAATCAGGGCGTCCGGGGCTTCCTGCCGCACCAGTTCCGGGGTGACAGCCTCGCCCAGCCGGAACTCCACCCCGACCTTGGCGGCCAGACGCTGATAGCTGGCGGTCAGCTCGTACATTTCATGCTTGAAGGACAGGGCCTGCTCGCTCTTGAGGACGCCGCCCAGCTCCATTTCCTTCTCGTACAGGATGACCTGATGGCCCCGCCGTGCAGCGGTGTAGGCGGCATACAGGCCGCCGGGGCCGCCGCCGGCCACCATCACTCTCTTTTTCACCGGGGCGGGGTGGACTTCCACCCCATCCAGCTCCCGGCCAATCAGGGGGTTGACGGTGCACCGCCGGGTGGAGGTGGCGGCACGCTCGGCCATACAGGTGAAGCACCGCAGGCACCGGACAATCTCCTCGGGGCGATTCTCGGTGACCTTCCGGGGCAGCTCGGGGTCGGCCAGCAGGGCCCGGGCCATGTACACCACATCGGCCTTGCCGCTGGCGATGATCTCCTCCATCTGGTCGGGGTCGTTCAGGCCGCCGATGGTGGCCACCAGGACTTTGACGTGCTTCTTGATCTCAGCGGCCAGATAGACGTTGCAGCCGTGGGGCTTGAACATGGAGGGATGGGTGTCCCCGAAGCCCCGCTGGTAGGTGCCGGCGGAGACATGGAGCAGGTCAATGTAGGGTTCCAGCTGCTGGGCGATGCGGCAGCCTTCTTCCAGGTCGTAGCCCCCCTCGAACAGCTCGGAGCCCGACATGCGGAACTCGATGGGGAACCGGGGCCCACGGCAGCCCGGACCGCCTTCAGCACCTGGATGGCGAAGCGGCACCGGTTTTCCAGACTGCCGCCATAGGCGTCGGTGCGGTGGTTGAAGTAGGGGGACAGGAACTGGTTGACGAGCCAGCCGTGGCCGCCGTGGATCATCACCATTTCAAAGCCGGCCCGCTTGGCCAGACCGGCTACCCGGCCATAGCTGGCAACAATGTCGTCGATCTGCTCCTGGGACAGCGCTTTCACCGGCACCCCATCGGAGCGGATGGTGTCGCTGGGGCCCCACTGGTGCATCTCGTGCTGGCGGGCCTTGTCGGTCATGTAGGTACCTGCGTACATGCCGGAATGGGACAGTTCCAGGCTGGGCATGGCCCCATGGCGCCGGATGGCGTCGGCGGTGTAGGTGGCGCAGGCCAGGGAGTTCAGGACCGCGGTGTCCAGATGGTAGGCATGGGAACCGTCGGTCTGGGGGTGGACCATGCACTCGGACACGGTGACAGCACCGGCGCCGCCTTTGGCCCGCAGTTCATAGAAGGCGGTGGACTTGGGGCCGATACAGCCGTCGTTGGTGATGTCGGTACCGCCCATGGGGGCCGAGAACATTCGGTTGCGGAAGGTCACCCCCGCAATGGTGATGGGCTGGCACAGGTGGGGATGCTTCCGTGCAAAGGGCACCTGCACCCGGCGGATTTTGGCCGGGTCATAAATCAGGTTAGCGGCGTTGCCGTCGGCGGGCAGGAAATCCGCCCCGGGGCGCTTGGCGGTCAGGGCCTCGGTGCCCATGAACAGGAAGGGGAAAGCGTCGGTCTCGCCCCTCAGCACCTGGCTGCACCGCTGGATCATCCCGTCCAGCAGGCTGGCGGGCAGCTCGGGGCCGTGGTGGGACACAAACACCCGGTCGAATTTTCCCGTCAGCTGGTCCCGGACTTTGGCCACCGTATCCCGGTAGGCCTCCACCGTGTCGGAAATATCCAGGAACAGGAAGGTGAAATTGTTGCAGGCGTCGCCGGTGATGAGGATGCGGTCCTCCTCCAGCAGGAAGGCCATGCTGCCGGGGGTGTGGCCGGGGAAGGCCACCGTCCGCAGATGGACTCCTCCCAGGTCAAAGACCATGCCGCCGGTGAGCTCGGCAAAGGTTTTGTTCGGGTCGCCCTCCAGCAGGGTGCCCGCGGTAAGGGCTTCATACTGGTCCTTCAGGTTGCCCCGCAGATAGTCCTGGCGGCCTGCCAGGCCGCACTGACTGCGGTAGAGGGGCCAGTCGGCGCTGTTGAGGTAGACATCCTCAAACTCCACCGCGCCGGGGGCATGGTCGATGTGGCCGTGACTCAAAAGCACGGTCAGAGGCTTTTGGGTCAGAGATTCCACAAAGGCCCGCAGATGTCCGACGCCCAGGCCGGCGTCGATCAGGACGGCCCGCTCGGTGCCGGTGACCAGATAGAGGTTTTCCCCGCTGGGGCTCTGAATCAGGGTCAGGGAAGCGGTGACAGGTTTGGAAGAATAATACATAGGCAGCCTCCTTGCTGGTGTGATGGGGTGAAAAACGGACCGTCCGGCGCCCCTGGTACCGGGCAGAGGCCGGACCAAAAGAAAGGGCGATTGGTACCATAGCATATACCGGGGCGGCAGGGGTTCCAGGGAAAGAGGAAATTTCAGGATGGGGATTCCTCCCAAAAAACGCCGCTCACACTTGTGCGCTTTATACAAAAAAGGCCGCCGGAGCAGCAGGGCCCCTGGGCACAGGAAAAGGCGGTCAGAAAGCGTCCCGGCCATACTGGCGCAGGTAGTGGCATCAGCAGCCGGTCTGCCACAGAACCCATGGGCTTGGGATCCTTCACCCGCACCTTCTTCTTTTTAAGTAAAATCCATAAATTATATTATTACATTATAATGGTATCATAAATCAGGAGTGGATGCAAGCAACCGCCAAAGGGCCGGCGACGCCGGCTATCATGTTGATGAAGCAGCTGCCATAGAGGGTGGGCTCAGTAACGCCGCCCAGGATGCCGGAGGCAAAGACTGCGAAGGAAGCGCTGCGCTCATCCTTTGAAATAAAAGAATTCTTCTCCCGGCGGGCAGGAACTCACAGACACCCGCCGCCCGATGCAATCACGTCCCGGTACCACCAGCCGGAATCCTTCACAATCCGCTGCTGGGTGGGGTAATCCACATAGATCAGGCCGTAGCGGCAGCTGTAGCCTGCCGCCCACTCGAAGTTGTCGAACAAACTCCAAACCGAGTAGCCGATGATTGGCACACCGTCGGCGATGGCGTGGGCTACCTCCAGCAGGTACCGGTGGAGGAAGTCAATCCGCTGGGGGTCGTGGACCTTGCCGTCCAGCATCACGCAGTCCAGGCCCGAATAGCCGTTTTCGGTGATCAGGATGGGCAGGTGGTACCGCTCAAACCAGAACTTGCTGGCGTAGTAGAGGACTTTGGGGGTGATGTTCCAGGCCACCGTCGTCTGGGGGCTGCCCTGGTAGGCATAGGCGTCGTATTTGGAGGGGTCCGGCACCAGGTCCACCGTGCCCTGGTAGCAGTTGTAGGCGTAGAAGTCCAGAGGCTGGGACACCAGGGCCCACTCCTCCGGGGTCATGGTGTAGAGCAGGTCCCCGAATTTCTCTTTGGCCCAGGCAGGGTACTGGCCCAGGAACACCGGGTCGGCCCACCAGGTGTTGGACATGATGTAGCCGGGATATTCAGACAGAGACTTTTGCCGGGCCTTGTCCACTTCCTCGGGGGAGTCGTCCTTGGGCAGGCAGCAGTCCCCGGTGGGGGCCATGCCAACTTTCGCGCCGGGGCAGTTGCGCCGCAGCACCGCCACCGCCCGGCCGTGGGCCAGCAGGATGTGTTTGGTGACGGCCATCATGGTTTGGTCGTCGTTGTGCTCGAAGGGGGCATGGACCCCGGCCACCAGGCCCAGCCCACAAAACATCTGGGGCTCGTTGAAGGTGAGCCAGTACCCCACCCGGCCCGCAAGAGCCTTGGAGACTACGTCCACATATGCGGCGAACCAGTCGGGGCTGGCGGGGTTTTTCCAGCCGCCTTTCCGGTAGAGGGCGGTGGGCAGGTCCCAGTGGTAGAGGGTCACCAGGGGCTGGATATCATTCCTGAGAAGTTCATCGCACAGATCCTGGTAGAACCGGATGCCTGCCTCGTTGACCCGGCCCACCCCCTCGGGCAGCACCCGGGGCCAGCTGATGGAAAACCGGTAGGCCTTGAGGCCCATCTGTTTCATCAGGGCCACATCCTCCCGCCAATGGTGGTAAAAGTCAATGGACGTGTCGGCGTTCTCGCCGTGGGCAATCTTGCCGGTGCCGTCGTGCACCAGGGTGTCCCAGATGGACTCCCCTTTGCCGTCGTCGTTCCAGCCGCCCTCAATCTGGACGGCGGCTGTGGAGGCGCTCCACAGGAAATTTTTGGGGAAAGTGGTCATAAGCTGTTCTCCTTATATTTCAAGAATGCCCCGCCTGGCAGACAGGCGGGGCATCGCGGAAAAGAAGTACCTGCCCGGGGAAACGTGGGCAGTCGGAAATGGCGTCAGTGGTTCAGGAACCGCAGCAGGGCATCCGCCGAAGCGGTGGCGCCGCCCAGGCGCTTCATGTCCTCGCTGAATTCATGAGCGGTGGCCTTGTAAGAGGGCTCGGTCAGTAGTTTCACAATGGCGGCTTTCAGGCTTTCGCTGGTGATGGCGTTTTTGTCCAGGAAGGCGCAGCCCAGCCCCAGCTTCTCGATCTGGCGGGCGGTGATGGCCTGTTCCTCCATCTGGGGGATGGCGATCATGGGGACGCCGTAGTAGATGGCCTCGCCGGTGCCGCCCATCCCGGCGTGGGTGATGAACACCGACGCCTGGGACAAAATGTCCAGCTGGGGCACCATCTGGCCCACCTCCACATTGGCGGGGATGTCGGTCAGGCTGGCGGGGTCGATGGAGCCCAGGGCCGCAAAGACGTTGATGTCCAGATCCCGGACCGCATCAAACAGAATCGGGTAATATTCGGGCCAGTTGTTGAAGGCGGTGCCCAGGGAGGAATACAGCAGGGGCTTGCCGTTGGCGGGAGCCTTCCAGCTGCCGAAGGCGGTCCGCTTGCCGATCTGAACCCCGGTAAACACGAAGTTGTCCCCGAAGGTCTCACTGTGGGGCACCAGGCGTTTCTGCATCATCACCAGGTTGAAATCCCCGTGGCCGTCGAAAATCTCCTTCACCGTCATTTTGCGGCAGCCGTATTTCTGGACAAAGCCCTCGGCGATCTGGTCGGCGGCCTTGCGGAGGGGGTGGTCCGCCGGGACGCTTTCAAAGCTGGCGGCCATGGAGTAGGAATCGTTGGAGGGGTAGCTGGTGTAGAGCATCACGTTGGGGACGTGCAGAGCGTCGGCGGCGATGGTGCCGGCGATGCCGGCGAAGTCGTGGACGATGGCGTCGGGCCTGTCGGCTTTCAGCACCTCCAAAATCGAGTCAATGCAGCCGCCGGCCTCGTTCAAAAAGAGGAAGGGCACGGTGGCGCCCACATCCTCGTCAGCGCCGCCCTTCTGCTGGCCGGCCTGCTGGGCCATCCAGGAGGGGACGGCCACAAAGTTGGCGCCGGTGGGCTCCACGATGGCGCGGAAATTCTCGGTGGAAAAGTAGGTCACCCGGACCTTTCGCTTGACCAGTTCGGTCACCAGGGACAGGGTGGGGTTGACATGGCCGAAAGCGCCAAGGGACACAAATGCAATGTGCATGGAAAAACTCCTTTCGGAAAATTGCAAACCATAAGCCATGCAGGCAGCGCGGAAGGTTGCCCGCATGGCTGCGGAGGGAGAAAATGAAGGAAGGAGAAAACGGCTGGGTTGCAGGTCACTCAGACAGGCCGTTTTGGGCGATGACCTTCTGATACCAGTAGAAGCTGTCCTTTTTGACCCGGGCGCACTGTTTGGGGTCGGTTTCGGTGCGGTCCACATACACCAGGCCATACCGCTTGGCAAAGCCCTGGTGGCTGGACACCACATCCACAAAGCTCCAGGGGCAGTAGCCGAACACCGGCAGGCCCTCCTCGATCATCTCACCCAGCTGTTCGATGTGGCGGGCCAGGTAGTCGATCCGGTAGGGGTCGTGGATGCAGCCGTCCTCCCCCAGGGTCTCGCTGTAGGCCATCCCGTTTTCGGTGACGATCATGGGCAGGCGGTAGCGGTTGTAGACCTTCCGCATCCCGATCCGCAGGCCCACCGGGTCAATCCCCTTGTCCATCCACTCGGTCTTTTCCAAATAGGGGTTGTCGCAGATGTCGAAGGCATCCGACACCCAGAAGGGCGGCTGGTTATAGTTGACGGGGCCCTCCTTGGCCTTGACGCAGATGCTGAAATAGTAGTTGATGCCGATGAAATCGGGGGTCGACGCTTTCAGCACCGCCGCGTCCTCCGGCCGGGTTTCCGGGTAAAAGCCGTGGGCTTTCAGATAGCTGGCCACATAGGGGGGATACTCCCCCCGGACGCTCAGGTCCAGCAGGTAGAACTCCATCAGCTCCTCGGCGTTTTCGGCGGCCAGCACATCCTCTGCCCGGCTGCTGTGGGGATACACCACCTGGATGGCGCAGACCGGGCCGATCTGGGCGTCGGGGTCGATCTGCCGCAGCAGGGCCATGGCCCTGTGTTCCGCCAGGGAGACGTGATAGCTCATCTGGTAGATGTTTTGCAGATTTTTCTGCGGGTCGGTTTCGTGGTTGCCGTTCATGATGCCGGCGGCGGTGGCGATCAGCTGTTCGTTGACGGTGACCCACCGCTTGACCCGGCCCTTGAAGTGGGTGAAGCAGATCTCGGCATACCGGAGGTAGGCGTCGATCATCTGCCGGCTCAGCCAGCCCCCGAAGGCGTCCACCAATGCCTGGGGACACTCAAAGTGATAGAGGGTCACCAGGGGTTCAATCCCCTTTTCCAGCAGGTAGTCGATGAGCTGGTCATAGAAGGCCAGGCCCTGGGGGTTGGGGCTGCCCGAGGCGTCGGGCATGATCCGGCTCCAGGAAAAGCCCATCCGGTAGACCTTCAGGCCCAGCTCGGCCATCAGGTCCACATCCTCTTTCCAGTGGTGATAGTGGTCGGCGGCCACCTTGTTGTCGGCCACCCCTTCCCGACGGGTGCCCAGGTCGGTGGTAGCTACGCCTTTGCCGCCCTCATTGTAGCCGCCCTCCACCTGGAAGGCGCTAGTGGATGCGCCCCAGAGAAACTGTTCCGGGAATCGGTATTCACGCATGGCTGCTCTCCCCCGCCGGCTTCAGGCCGGCTTTCAGGTCGGCCAATTCCTGGTGCACCGCGATGAATTCATTGGCGATGGTCTCGAAGGCGTCGGCGGCCATCAGCTGGTCTTCGGCGTGCATCAGGAAGAGATTGGTCTTCCAGGTCAGACCCTGGCCCTGCCATTCCAGCAGGTCGGCGTGGCCGTGGTGGCCCAGCACAAAGGTCTCCTTTCCCTGGGCCATCAGCTCTTTGGCCTGGTCAAAATGGCCGGCCTTGGCCTCCTGGATGGCCTCAATGTACATGCCCCGGGCGGTGCCCACGTTGGCGATGATCTCAAAGGCCATCTCGGTGATGGTCTCCTGGAGCTGCTCCTCGGTCATGGCCCGGGCTTCTTCCACAGAAATTTCCATGGCTCAGCCCTCCAGCACCTTGCGGACGTGATCCAGAACGGCCTTGCCGTTCATCATGCCGTAATCTTTCATATCGATGACTTCCACCTTGTTGTCGGGCAGCTCGGCCTGGACTTCCTTCAGGCGGTAGCGGACCTGGGGTCCCAGCAGGATCATGTCGGCGCTCTGGTAGTTTTTGGCCTCGGACACCGAGTGGGCCGAAATGTCGCACTCATAGCCCTCGGCCTTGGCGGCGTCTTTCATCTTGCGGACCAGGGCGCTGGTGCTCATGCCGGCAGCGCAGAGAAGAACAATTTTCGTCATGGTAAGATACCTCCGTATGAATGATGTTGATGTAGGATGGAAAGTTTGGATGGTTTGCTGTTATTCCTGGGTCTGCTCGGCCAGGGCGGCGGCCTGTTCCTCGGCGGCAGCCTGGCTGTCAGCAACCTTGAAGAAGGGATACCAGATGGCAGCGCTCAGGATGGTCATCAGGATCTGATAGACGCCGATCTTCCAGGAGCCCTGGATCACGCCGTAGATGAAGATGGGCATGGTGTTCATGCCGATGAGGCCGGTGGGACAGGGCATCAGGCCCAGGGTGATGGCAGCCCATGCAAAGATCAGGGCGAGGATGGGGGTCACGATGAAGGGAATCAGCATGGTGAAATTGAGCATCAGGGGCATGCCGTAGACCAGGGGCTCGTTGATGTTGAAGATGCCGCAGGGCAGGACGATCTTGGAGAATTCCTTGTAGCGCTTGGACTTGGCGAACAGGAACATGACGATCACCAGGCCCAGGGTGCAGCCGCAGCCGCCGTTGCAGGCGAAGTCGTACATGGAGGTGTTCCACATGTGGGGGATGGGCAGGCCGGCGGCAGCGGCTGCGGTGTTGTCAGGCAGATAGGTGAACCACAGGGGGTAGAGGATGGCCAGCACGGTGTAGGAGCCGTGGACGCCGAAGAACCAGAGGACCTGGGCCAGCAGCAGCAGGACGATGAAGCCGCCCAGGCTGCCGGTGATGTTGGCCAGCGGGGTCTGGAGCAGGGAGTAGACAGCGTCGATGACGTTGCCCCAGGGGGTCAGGGTGAACAGGCCCCGCAGCAGGCTGGACACCAGGGCGATGGTAGCGCCGGGGATGATGGAAGTGAAGCACTGGGTGACGTTCTCGGGGACGCCGGCGGGCATCTTGATGGTGATGTTCCGGTCCACCAGGGCGATGTTGATCTTGGTGGCCATGATGCCCAGGATGAAGGCCAGGAAGACGCCGTGGCTGCCCAGGTAGTCCAGCACGATGACGGTGCTGCCGGCCTCGTTGGTGGCCACAGGCACCATAATCAGGTAGGCCATCAGGGACATCAGGCCGTTGTTGAAGGCCAGCTCGTCGTGGTCAAAAATCTTGGCGCCGGCGTAGCCCACGCTGAACACCATGAACACGCCCATGAAGTTCATGCAGGCGTTGTAGACGGCGTTCAGGAAGGCCGCAATCCCTGTCGCCTGGATGAAGTTCTGGTAGGGGTCGATCTGGATGCTGTTCAGCAGGTTGAACACTGCGCCGATCATGATGATGGCCATCAGGTTCTGGGAGCCTGTGCCGATGCAGCGGACGTAGCGGTTCTGGGCGAAAGCTGTGGAGATAGGCAGCAGCTTTTCTTCGATGAACCGCCCGATGGGATTTTTCTTGGTCTCCGTCATGGGAAGATTCCTCCTTCTTGGGTGAAACAGATACTTGTGGGAATGTAGCAGCTCTGCAGATCGGCTTTTCCTCTTTGCACCAAAATTATATCACACCGAGCGCTCGATTTGGTTACAAGCACAACGGCGGCATTTCAAGGTGACGGCCGCCGTTTCATTTTTTGAAAACGCGAAAAAAATTATCTCTGTTTTTTGTGTATTTTAGCCATTGTGATGCCCGCCGACCATCCAAAAAACTGCGCCCCTGAAAACCGAAATTTTCAAAGGCGCAGCTTCAAACGGTTCTAAAATGGTTCTGTCTCCGGTCCTTCAGGGCGTGCCCTTTTTCAGTTGACAGGCTGCCAGGCACCCGGGTCCACCAGATCCCACATCTTGGCGGCATCCTGGCCGAAGTAGCCCACGCTGTCGTAGGTCACGCTGGCCACATGGCCGCCAATCAGCAGGCCTTCCACCATGATGTTTTCGCCCCAGCCGAAGAAGGTGAACAGGCACTTGCCGCCGTCGGCGGTGGTGTAGACGTTGACCGTCACGTCATCGCCAATGGGGAACCAGTTGACATGGACTTGCTGGGTCAGGGTGTATTCAGCAGGAATCTCGCCGGTGAAGGGGATCTCCGCATATCCCATCACCTTCTGCATGTACAGGTCACAGGTCTCCATCCAGGTCATGGAGGAGGTGCCCTCCATGCCGGCGCCGAAGCCGTGGCCATTCAGGCCGTAGACATGGAGTTCAGGGTCCAGGCCCAGCTCATAGGCCTGCTTGAACAGTTCCAGACTGCCTTCCCACTGGTCGTCTGCGCCCACCGCAATGAACATGTGGGGCAGGTTGGGATTCTGGGTTTCAATGGGGGCGCCCGAGTAAATCAGATGGGCCACGTCCACATCGCTGTTGACAGCGTCCACCGCATCACAGACATAGTCCGGGTCAAACTGGTCGGGGGTGATATCGTCGTAGAATTTTTCCAGCATGGTGCGGATGTTGCCGCCGCTGCCGGAATAGCCGGACACCGCCAGCAGCGAACCCTCCAGGTCAATGCCCCACTGGTCGGAATAGTATTTCACCACCCGCACGGCCCGCTGCATATCCATCACGATGTCGTCGTTGTTGTAGGGGGCCACCCGGCGCTGAAGCAAAAAGCAGTTGTAGCCCAGCTTGTTGAACTCAGGGCAGACGGCATAGGCTTCCACCGGATTGCTGCGGCTGGTGTTGCCGCCGCCGGAAGTCACGATGATGGTGCCTTTGGCCGAGCTGGGATCATCCAGCAGATAAGGAATCAGGAAGGGCTGGAAATCGGCGTTGTCGTACACCGACTCCCCCTCATAATTCACCAGGGGGAACTGCAGGTCACTGGCGGGGGTGGTGACGGGCATATCGTCTCCCCAGAGATAGATCACTTCCCCGTTGATGCCGTCGCTGAAGGGTTTGAGCTGGTGGTCAGCCAGGGCGGCAATGGCGTCCCGGGCCGCCAGGATCTGTTCCTTGTTGGCGTCGGTCATGGATTCGGGGTGGATGCCCAGCAACACGGTGCCGGCGCTCTGGGCGGCATCCCAGGCCTCCTGGGTGTACAGCGTGGGATAGTTGCGGACCATCTTGTAGTTGTAGACCTGGGTTTCCCACTCAGCCTGCCAGTAGTTGGGGTCCGACTCGGACAGGGTGTTGACCTTGTAGGGGGCCTGGCTGTCGAAATGCCCGGGGATCTGGATGCCCAGCCAGTCCAGAATCCGGGTGCAGTTTTCGCTGAAGTCCACCGACTGGGCAGAGGGCACCGACACAGCCTCCGTGCCGGCCGCAAAGGCGGACGCCGGGACGCTCATCACCAGGCTGACGGCCAGGACGCTTGCCACCATGGTTTTGACTTGCTTGTGTTTCACAACAATTCCTCCTTGTATCTGAGATTTACAGTCCGTAGGTCGTGCAGGGCCGAAAAGCCATCACCTCCCGCGGGTTTCCCAAAGCCGTTTTTTCACGCGGCTGATTTGCAGTTCTTGTGCCTTTGGCCCATCATGCCACCGGCTGCCAGTTGTTCTGGTCGGCGGCGTTGTAGATGGCCTGGGCGTCATTGGTCATAAAGCCGGATTTGTCATAGGTGACGGTGACGATGCCGTCGTTCAGCACCCCTTCCACCACCTGCTGCTGGTCAAAGGCCACAAAAGCCATGTACACCTTGGTCTTTGTATCGTCCACGGCACAGGTCACATCCGCCTTGCCGAAGCCGCCCTCAAAGGTATACTGCTGCATCTGGGTGTAGCCCTCGGGGATTTCCGCTGCCTCGCCGGCGCCGGCCTCGCCGCGGCCCATCACCAGGTCAATAAAGGTATCTGCCATCGGAATCCAGTAGGTGGAAGTAGTGCCCTGCAGGCCGGCGCCAAAGCCGTGGCCCACCTCGGCAAAGGTGTGCACCTCCACCACCGTCTTGCCCCGCACCGAATTGGCCAGGGTCCAGATGTCGGGCATGGCGCCGGTGGCGTCGTTTTCGCCCACCGCCAGGAACATGGCGGGCAGATTGGGGTTGTCGGTGACCAGACCTGCATAATCGCTGGTGTGCTCTGCACTGTACTGGGGGCCATACAGCGGGCAGATCACATCCAGGTCCGCGCTCATCTGATCCACTTCATCGGGGGTATAGTCTGGATCAAACAGGGTGGGCTGCACATCGCCGTAGAGATAGGCCACCTCGCCCAGAATGGTGCCGGAGCCGCCCGAGAAGCCGCTGGCAGCCATGCAGTCCATGCCGCCCAGCCCCAGGCTGTCGGCGTTGTACCGCAGGTACCGGACCGCCCGCTGCATATCCAGCCAGACATCCTCCTCGCTGTAGGGGGCCACCCGGCGCTGGAGCACATAGGCATTGTAGCCCAGATCCCGGAAGGCCTCGGCGATGGGATAACCTTCCATCGCATTGCCGCGGGAAGAATAGCCGCCGCCCGCAATCACAATCATATTGCCCTTGGCGGTCGACTGGTCCTCCACCAGATAGGGCACCAGGAAGGGCTTCATGTCGGCGTTGTCATAGCTTTCCGCGGTAAAATCGGAGGACTCCACCGTCTCGGCCGTGGCCGGCGCGTCCCCCCAGATGTACCACATGCAGTCGGCCGCCGGCGCAACCTGAACCAGCGCCTCCCGCTTTTCCACTGCATTGTCGATCATGCTTTTGGACACGTCGTCCAGGCTGGCCGGGTCAATGTTCAACAGGGTGTTGGCGGTTGAGGTATAGGCCTCCCAACTGTCTGCGGTGTAGGCCGTGGGCACATTGCGGATCAATTTGTAGTTGTAGATTTCCGTTTCCAGGGCCTTCTGGTAGTAATCCGGGTCGCTGGCATCCAGTTCCAGCGTCTGAACCGGCATATCGCTGTAGGTTTCGCTGGACTGGGCCGGGCTCTGCGCAGTTTCCTCACTGGACGCCGCCGAAGAAGCGGCCTGCGACGACACCGCGCTGGAGGGAATGCTCCCCTGCTGGCACCCGCCCATCGACAGCAGCAGGGCCGCCACCAGGCACCCGGACAAAAGTTGTTTGCTCCATCTCTTCATCTGATTGATCCCCTTTCTGTGCAATCCTCTCATCGGTTTTGTTCCAGACCTGTCAGCCTGTGAAGGTGCGGTCCTGTTCCGGGTCCCGCAATTTCCTTCATCTTGCACCAAAATTATAGCATATAGGTTACATCATTTGGTTACAAGTACCACCATCCTGTTTCAGAAGCCGCATCATCTTTTCAATTTTTGAAACACTGAAAAATCTTTTTGCCGTTTTTTGTGCAGACAGTAAAAAAAGACCGCGGCGCGTTGTACGCAACCGCGGTCTTTGGGACTGCTTTTCTTATTGAAATGCTTTGTCGTAGGCCCGCAGATACCCCATCAGGATCAGGTCGTTGGCCATCAGGGCGGCGTATTTGCCGACATCGTTGCGGTTGGTGGTGCCGCACTGGAGGATGAAGTCGGCGGTGTTCAGGTAAGGGCTGGCCAGGTTCTGGGTGATAATCAGCACTTTGCACCCGCTGGACAGGATGGCGTTGCAGATGTCCGGGTACCGGGTCAGGTAGCTGCCGCCCACGCTGCAAATGATGGCAAAATCCTTTTCGGTCAGGCTGCGGGCACATTCCAGCTGGGCGCCATAGTCCATGAACAGCTCGACATAGCGGCCCATCATCATCATTTTGCTCTGGAAATAGTGCCCGATATCCCACAGAAAGTGGTGGGAGAAATAGGCGGCCTTGCCGCAGTCATGGAGCACCTTGATGATGTCCGGGATCACCTGGGCGTTTTCGGGGGCGATGGTGGTGTAGATATTGCCGATCAGGGCGTCCCGGTAGGCGCTGATGGCGGTCTCCTGATTGTTGTGGAGCATGGTATAAAACTGGCGGGAATAATCGGTCCGCATGGTGAAATCCCGCTCCATCCAGGCCTGGAACTCCTTGAAATTGCCCATGCCCAGAAACCGGCAGAACCGCGAGATGGATGCGTTGGAGGTATAGCACAGGTCTGCAATCTGGCCCAGCGTCATCCCCTTCAGCTGGGGATAGTGCCGCAGCAGCGCCACCGCAATGTCGTAATTTGCATCCCGCACCGGCGCCGTGCTCACAAAGCTGAGCAGACGGTCCGACAGGGACCCCATCATTTTCACATCATTCATCCCTACAGCCTCCCCGCATCGTTCGATCCAAGTTGTTTTATTGTAGCACATCCGTCAAGATTCTGTCAAAACCACCAGGCAGAGCCTGGACCAATTCGCGCCCCGGGGTTCCCGATGGCTTTTGCCTGCGAAGCCCGCGCCGGGCAGCGCCCGGGCTCGGCTTGCGTTTCACCAGCCGACATCCGCCATCCTTCCTCAAACGTAAAGCCGGCACAGCAGGATTTTACATTACCCGCGGTGTCTGGAATCGTCTCTGGCGGTACGGATGCAGCCGCCCTCCAACGACTGCCCACCATCAAAAGAAGAGGCGCGAACCGAAAGGTTCGCGCCTCTGTTTTTTGCAGTTGCTTCCAGGGCTCAGCAGATGCGGGGCAGCTGGGCGCCGGTCAGCTTGCCCAGGATGCGGCTGCCGCCCAAAGCGGTGTGCAGCACCACCTTGCCGGGCCGCTGTGTGCCCACGGTGCCGATGCGGCAGGCGCCCTCGCCGCCGGGCAAAGCCCGCAGGGCAGCCAGTACGGCTTGGGCGGATTCCGGGGCGGTGACGGCCAGCATCCGGCCCTCGCAGGCCACATACAGGGGGTCCAGCCCCAGCAGGTCGCAGGCCGCGGCCACCGGGGCGTCCACCGGGATGGCCTCCTCCTCCAGATCGATGCAGAGGGGCCCGCCCTCCACAAACTCATTGAGGGTGGTGGCCACCCCGCCCCGGGTGGGGTCCCGCATCAGCCGCACCCCGCCCGCTGCCAGGGCGGCGGCGCTCAGGGCGTGGAGGGGGCGGCAATCGCTGCGCAGGTCTCCCTCCACAGGCAGCTCGCCCCGGGCCATCATGACGGCGGCCCCGTGGCAGCCCACGCTGCCGCTGACCAGCACCGCATCCCCGGGGCGCAGGGCTTTCCGGCCCAGGCCGGGGGCCCGCAGTACCCCGATGCCCGCCGTGTTGATGTACAGCCCGTCCACGCTGCCCCGCTCCACCACCTTGGTGTCGCCGGTGACAATCTGCACCCCGGCTTCCCGGGCGTTGCGGGCGATGGAATCCACCACCGTCCGCAGGGTGTCGGTGGGCAGGCCCTCCTCCAGAATCAGGCCCAGGCTCAGGTAAAGGGGCCTGGCCCCCGCCATGCAGAGGTCGTTGACGGTGCCGCAGACCGACAGTTTGCCGATGTCCCCGCCCGGGAACTGCCAGGGGGTCACCACAAAACTGTCGGTGGAAAACACCGGCGGGCCCCCCAGGTCGGGCAGGACCGCCCCGTCCCCCAGGTCGTTGAGGGCGGCGTTTCCAAAAGCAGGCAGCAGAATCTCCTCGATCAGCTCGGCGGTGCGCAGCCCGCCGCTGCCGTAATCCATGGTAATGATCGGTTGCATTGTTGTTCTCTCCTCACGCTTCAGTCGGCGGGGCGGTACTTCCAGGCGGCGGCGCAGGCCCCCTCACTGGATACCATGCAGGGCCCCACCGGGTCCTCGGGGCGGCAGACCTTGCCGAACAGGGGGCACTGCTCGGGGTGCAGCACCCCCCGGATCACCGACCCGCAGCGGCAGCCCGGGGGCTCGGTGCCCCGGGTGCGTTCCAGGCCGTACCGGGCGGCGGCGTCAAACCGGGCATATTTCGGCCGCAAAGTCAGCCCGCTGTCCGGGATTTCTCCCAGCCCCCGCCACAGGCTGTCCGCCGGCTGAAACACCTGTTCCGCGACGGCCCGGGCGGCGGCATTGCCTCCCGCCGTCACCAGCCGGGAATATTCGTTTTCCAGGGCCGGGACACCGTCGCAGACCATACACACCAGCCGCCACACCGAATACAGCACATCCCCGGCGTCGAATCCGCTGACCACGGCGGGCAGGCCATATTCCCGGGGCAGAAACCCGAAGGCCTCCGCCCCGGTGATGGCGGCCACATGCCCCGGGCACAGCAAAGCATCCACGCCGCAGTCCGGCGCGTCCAGCAAAGCCCGCAGGGCCGGTTCGGTGCGTTTCAGCAGGCAGAACACCGAGAAATTGTCCAGATTGCTTCCGGCGGCGTCCAGCAGGCAGGCGGCGGTGCCGGGGGTGGTGGTCTCAAACCCCACCCCCAGAAAGACCACTTCCCGGCCGGGGTTAGCCCGGGCCAGGTCCACCGCGTCGGCGGCGGAATAGACGGTGCGGACATCCGCCCCGGCGGCCCGGCGGGCCAGCAGGGTATCCCCCCGCACACTCCCCGGCACCCGCAGCAGGTCGCCATAGGTGGCGATCATGACCCCCGACCTCTGGCTGAGGGATAAGGCGGCGTCGATCTCCCCCGCAGGGGTGACGCAGACCGGGCACCCGGGGCCCGAAATCAGATCCACCCCCGGGGCCAGCAGGGTCCGCAGCCCCGCTTTGGCAATGGCCATGGTGTGGGTGCCGCAGATTTCCATGATCCGCACCGGGGGGCGATTCGCGGTGCGCCGGCGGATGTCCTTCACCAGTTCAGCGGCCCCGGCGGGATTGCGGAAGGCTTTCAGCCAGGCATCAGTCCAGGGCATGGATGGCCTCCTGGATGCAGGCGAGATTCTCCGCCGCCTGTTCGGGGCTCATCTTCTGGATGGCAAAGCCCGCGTGGACCATCACATAATCCCCCACCGCGAGATCGGGCAGAAAATCCACCCGCATCTTCTGGGTCAGCCCGGCGGCTTCCCCCACGGCGTGTTTGCCGTCTCCTTCCAGGGATACCACTTTCAATGGAACTGCAAGACACATACAGCAACCCTCCTGTTTTTTCATGGATGCAGCCCGGCCGCGCCGATGGCCAGCTGTCCCAGGGCCAGCCCTTCATCGGATGGGCTGACCCGCTTGTGGGTATAGACCGTATATCCGGCCCCTTCCAGCAGGGTGGTGACCCCCTCCAGCAGGGCCTGATTCAAAAAGACGCCCCCCGAAAGCACCACCGGCAGCTTGTCCGGGTTGAGGGCCCGGCACTGGTCCAGGGCCATCCGGCACAAAGCCTGCTGGAACCCGGCGGCCAGGGCGGCGGGGCTGGCCCCGGCAGCCTTTCCGGCGCACAGGGCCCGAATCAAAGGACGGGTGTCAAAGCGGCGCACCCCGCCCTCTTCATAATAAATAGGCTGGTACAAATCCACCGGCGCGGCCCCTTGGGCCAGGGCTTCCAGCAGAGCCGGGGCCTGGCCGTCATAACCGGCATCGGTGCGGCCGGTGAGCAGGGCATACACCCCGTCAAACAGCCGCCCCATCCCGGAGGAGGCAGGGCAGCGGTAACCGCTTTTCAGCAAAGCCGTCACCCCCGCCCGCCGGGGAAAATCGGGGGCCGCTTCGGAGCACCCGGCGTCGGTGGCCAGGGAAAGGGCGGTGCGGCCAATCTCCACGGCGCAGGCATCGCCCCCCGGCAGCAGTACAGGCCGGATCGACCCCACCCGCTGATACGATTTGTAATCTCCCATCAGGCACTCAGCGCCCCAGATTTGCCCGTCCTCTCCCAGGCCGGTGCCGTCCCAAATCAGGCCGAACACCGGCCCTTCCAGGCGGTTGTCCGCCATGCAGGCGGCCATGTGGGCCCAGTGGTGTTGAACCTGCCGCAGGGGCAGGCCCCGCCGGGCGGCCCATTCCCGGGCCTCCCCGGTGGAGGCGTAGTCGGGGTGGAGGTCGCAGACCAGCAGGCCCGGCTCCAGCCCGAACAGCTCCAGCATCCCGGTCAGAGCCGACCGGTAGTAGTCCAGCGTCTCGGCGTTTTTCAAATCCCCGATGTACTGGCTCACAAAGGCGTGACGCCCCCGCCCGGCGGCGAAGGAGCCCTTCTGTTCGGCCCCGAAGGCCAGCACGCCGGTGGCGTCCCGGTCCAGCAAAACCGGCTGAGGGGCATAGCCCCGGCTCCGGCGGAAAAACACCGGCGCCCCCCGCCACACCAGGGCCAGGGAATCGTCGCACCGGTTGGCGACGGGCCGGTCGTGGAATAAAAATCCGTCCGCCACTCCCCGCAGAGCCTCCAGGGCTTCCCGGTTGTCAATCAGCACCGGGCAGCCGGGGCGGTTGGCGCTGGTCATCACCAGCAGATCGGGCCCGCCGAACACCCCGTCCAGCAGCAGGATGTGCAAAGGCGTATAGGGCAGCATCACCCCCAGCCGGGTGGTGGCGCTGAGCCAGCTTTCCTCCGTCGGGTCCCGCTTTTCCAGCAGCAGGATGGGGCGGCGGGGGCTTTCCAGCAGGGCGGCTTCTTCTTTTGTAATCGTGCACCAGCAGCCGGCGGCGGTCAGGTCCCGGGCCATCAGGGCCAGGGGCTTTTCGGGCCGGTGCTTGCGGCGGCGCAGCCGGGCTACCGCCTCGGGGCTGTCGGCCCGGCAGGCAAGATGGATGCCCCCGGTGCCCTTCACCGCCACGATGCCCCCCGCCGCCAAGGTTTGCTGAGCCAGGGCGATGGGGTCGCCGGGCTGCTCGCTGCCTTCGGCGTCCAGATAGACCGCCCGGGGCCCGCACACCGGGCAGCAGTTGGGCTGGGCGTGGTAGCGGCGGCTGCGGATGTCCCGGTATTCGGCGGCGCAGTCGGGACACATGACAAACCCGGCCATGGTGGTGGCCGGACGGTCGTAGGGCAGGCGGCGGATGATGGAAAACCGGGGCCCGCAGTCGGTGCAGTTGAGGAAGGGATAGCGGTACCGCCGGCCCTTCGGGTCCTGCATTTCTTTCAGGCAGGCGGCGCAGGGGGCCAGGTCGGGGGAAACCAGGGTGGCGGCCTCCCCTCCGGCGCTGGGCCGGATGGAAAAGCCCGCCTCCCCGGTGGGGGCTATCTCCTCGGTGCGGACCGCCTCCACCACCGCCAGGGGCGGCGGGGCGGTGCGCAAAGTTATTTCAAATGTATCCAGCGTTTCGGCGGGGCCTTCCAGCTCCAATTCCAGACCGGCGGCGGTATTGCGGGCCCAGCCGCTGAGGCCAAGACGGGCGGCCAGCCGGTGGACGTAAGGCCGGAACCCCACCCCCTGGACGATGCCTTCTATGAAAAAATGGCGCCGGGTCATGCGTCGGCTGCAAGGGCTTCCCGCACTTTGGCGGCCACATGGGCGGCCAGTTCCTCCAGGCCGTCGCCGGTGCGGCTGGACACCTGGAACAGCGGGCCCTCGGGGTTAACCCCCTTGTAGTCGGCGGCGGCGCGGTTCACATCAAAATCAAAATAGGGCAGCATGTCGCACTTGTTCAGCACCAGGCAGGAAGTGTCGGTGAACATCAGGGGGTATTTCGCCACCTTGTCGTCCCCTTCGGGGATGCTCAGGACGGTGATGCGGAAGTTCTCCCCGATGTCGAACTCGGCGGGGCAGACCAGGTTGCCGATGTTTTCCACAAACAGCAGGTCCAGCTGGTCCAGGTCAAAATTGGGCAAAATATGCTGGATGCTCATGGCCTCGATGTGGCAGGCGCCGTCGGTGTTCAGCTGCACCGCCGGGATTTGCAGGGCCGCGATCTTCTCGGCGTCGATCTGGCCGGTGATGTCCCCCTCGATGACGCCAATGGCAAACTGATCCCGCAGCCGGGCAATCAGGCCGGTGATGAGGCTGGTTTTGCCGGCTCCCGGGCTGCCCATGACGTTGATGAGGCAGGTCTTGTGCTCCTTGAGGGTGCGGCGCACCTCGGCGCTCACGTCCTCGTTCCATTCCATGACCTGATGCAGGACTTTGATCTCCATATTCAGTCTACCTCCAGACTCTCTACCATGAATTCCTTTCCCGAAAGCCGTTTCAGCCGCAGGCTACCGCACCAGGGACAGGCAATGTGGGCGCGGTCAATTTCTCCTTCCCGCCCACAGTCGCGGCACAGCACTTTCAGCGGTACCGTGGTGACCTTGATTTTCGCCCCCTCGGCGGGGGTGCCTTTGGCCAGCACGTCCAGGTACATCTGGACGCACTCGGGCACCACACCGGAAAAGGGCCCCATCCGCAGGCGGATTTCCCGGATGCGGGCGGCATGCTGCTGGGCCGCCGCCTGCAGCGAAATTTCCAGAATGCTCTGGGTGATGGCCAGCTCATGCACGGCACAGCCCTCCTTTTCCTGTCCAAAATCGACGAAAACAGCGGAGAATTTCCGCTGCATTTGCTATTATAACACCATCCGGCAGGAAAATCCACACAAAAGAAATGGGCTTGTAAAACCAAAAAAACCGTACTATAATGGAATAAAAATGCAATAAATTGTCATTAAATCTGGTGGATTGTCAGGATTTGTCCGTCGAGGAGGTTATTTTTATGGCAATCATTCCCATCCTCATTGGATGGCCGGCGCTGATGGCACTGGTCATCCCCTGCATTCGGGATGCCCGTACCCGCGGCAGGGTCGTCTATCTGGGGGCCGGTGTCGTCATGGCATTGGCCGCCTTTTTGCTTGCCGGCTGGCTGCGGGGCGGAGGCGGCATTCTGGACCTGGTGGGTCCGGTGCCGGTCATCGACCATCTGATGCTGGCCGGTGAATTCGCCCTGATGGCGCTGATCGTGACCCTGAGCATCAAGTACAAAAAGTATCCGGTGATTCTGCTGTCGGCGGCCCAGACGGGGCTTCTGACCTGGTCCGAGCTGACCAACCCGGTGGAATCCGTCACCCATCTGCGGATCGACTGTCTGACCATGCTGATGATCGTGATTGTGGCTCTGGTGGGCGGCCTGATCTGCATCTACGCGGTGGGCTACATGAAGGCCTACCATCACCACCACACCGAATACCAGGACCGCAGCGGCTTTTTCTTCTCGATGCTGTTCTTCTTCCTGGCGGCCATGATCGGGGTGGTGCTGTCCGAGAACCTGATCTGGATGTACTTTTTCTGGGAAATCACCTCGGTGATTTCCTTCCTGCTGATCGGGTACACCCGCACCGAGGAAGCCGTCAACAACAGCTTCCACGCCCTGTGGATGAACCTGCTGGGCGGTCTTGGCTTTGCCATCGCCATTGTGGTGGCGGCCCGCACCGTCCACACCGTCCAGCTGAATGAGGTGGTGGCCGTCGGCGCCACCATCCCGGTGGTGCTGCTGGCCTTTGCGGGACTGACCAAGTCGGCCCAGCTGCCCTTCTCCTCCTGGCTGTTCGGCGCCATGGTGGCGCCTACCCCTTCCAGCGCCCTGCTGCACAGTGCCACCATGGTCAAGGCCGGGGTCTATCTTTTGATCCGTCTGGCCCCCGCCATGGCCGGCAACCTGACCGGCATGACGGTGGCTTTCATCGGCGGCTTTACCTTCATTGCCGCCAGCATGATGGCCATTGCCCAGAACGACGGCAAAAAGGTGCTGGCTTTCTCCACCATCTCCAACCTGGGCCTGATCGTGGCCTGTGCGGGCATCGGCGCCGAGGAAACCATCTGGGCCGCCGTGCTGCTGATGCTGTTCCACGCGGTGAGCAAGTCCATGCTGTTCCAGGCGGTGGGCTCCATCGAGAACTGCCTGGGCTCCCGTGACATCGAGGACATGCACGGCCTGCTGCTGCGGCTGCCCCGGCTGACCTACATCATGGGCATCGGCATCGCGGGGATGTACCTGGCCCCCTTCGGGATGCTGATCTCCAAGTGGGTGGCCCTGCGGGCCTTTGTGGATGCAGACAACTACCTGCTGGTCATCTTCCTGGCCTACGGCAGCGCCACCACCATGCTGTACTGGACCAAATGGCTGTGCAAGCTGGTTTCCCTCCACCACACCAAGGTGCAGGTGACCGACGTGACCCGGAAGGACCAGTATCTTTCCATGTTCATCCATGCGGCGGCCACCCTGGGGCTGTGCCTGCTGTTCCCGCTGGTGTCCTCCAAGGTGGTCACCCCCATCATCCAGGAACTGTACGGCTCGGCCCACGAAGTGCTGTCCATGAGCGTGCTGACCACCATGGCCATCATGCTGGTGAGCGTGCTGTTTGTGCCGTCCCTGATGTTCCTGTTGACCCGCTCGGCCCATCGGGACTACGTCCCCATCTATATGGGCGGCGCCAACGAGGGGGACAACACCTATTTTGTCAACAGTTTCGGCGAGCCGGAACATCTGTATCTGAGCAACTGGTACCTGCGGTTTGAGTTCGGGCGCCGCCGCCTGATGCGGCCGGGCGTCATCATCTCGGCGGGGGTGCTGATTGTCATGCTCTGTGTGATTATAGGAGGTGCGGTATGATGCCGGTCGTTTCTGTGTTGGCCTATCTGCTGCTGGCACCCCTGGCGGGGGGCCTGCTGGACGGGCTGGACCGCCGTGTCAGCGCCCGGATGCAGGGGCGTCAGGGGCCGCCCATGATGCAGCCTTTCTATGACCTGAAAAAGCTGTTCTCCAAGCAGATGATCGCAGTCAACAGCGTCCAGATGCTGCTGAATCTGAGCTATCTCTTCTTTCTGGCGGTGGCCGGCTCCCTGCTGTTTGCCGGGGCGGACATCCTGATGTGCCTGTTCATCCTGTCCACCGCCGACCTGTTTTTGGTGATGGCGGCTTCCAGCGATTCCTCTCCCTTCTCCACCCTGGGCGCCGGACGGGAGATGCTCCAGATGATGGCCTATGAGCCCCTGACCCTGCTGATGGCCGTCGGCTTCTACCTGGCCACCGGCAGCTTCCAGGTGGGGGACATCGTGCAGATGCCCTACAGCGCCGTGCTGACCATGCCGGGCTTTCTGCTGGGCTTTATGTTCATCACCGCCATCAAGCTGCGGAAATCTCCCTTTGACCTGTCCACCAGCCACCACGCCCACCAGGAGATGGTCAAGGGCATCACCACCGAGATGGCGGGCCCCACCCTGGCCATCATGAACATCGCCGAATACTACGAAATGGTGCTGATGCTGGGGCTGATGGCCCTGTTCTTCCTGAACGAGCACTGGTGGAGCTGGCCGGTGGCCATCGCCGCCTGCCTGGTGGTGTACCTGCTGGAAATTCTGTGGGACAACGTGGCCGCCCGTGTCAAGTGGCGCACCCTGCTGGACAGCTGCTGGGTGGTCACCCTGCTGACCGGCGGGCTGAACGGCCTGATTCTGATGCTGGTACGCTGAAAAGGGGGCAACAAAATCATGAAGAAACTCGCAAAATCCCCCTGGATGCTGCACTACGATGCCAGCAGCTGCAACGGGTGCGACATTGAGGTGCTGGCCTGCACCACGCCGAAATACGACATCGAACGGTTTGGCATCATCAACACCGGCGACCCCTTCCAGGCGGATATCCTGCTGATTACCGGCGGCGTCAACAGCCAGTGCGAATCGGTGGTGCGGCAGCTGTACGAGCAGATGCCCAACCCCAAAGTGGTGGTGGCTGTGGGCATCTGCGCCTGCACCGGCGGCGTGTTCAAGGACTGCTACAACATCAAGGGCGGCATCGACACGGTGATTCCGGTGGACGTGTACGTCCCGGGCTGCGCCGCCCGGCCCCAGGCCATCATCGACGGGGTGGTGAAGGCGCTGGAAATCCTGGAGGAAAAGCGCCGCAGCTACAAAGAAGGAAAAAAGGAGGAACGCTGAGGATGGAAGCTAGCAACACAATTGAGCCCATCAGCATGGCCCAGTTCATGCCCCAGGTGATTCGTTTCAAGATGGACGGCTGGCGGGTGGCGCAGCTGTGCGCTGTGCGGCTGCCCGACGGCTACGAGCTGAGCTACTCCTTCTGCAAGGGGTACGACATGCGCACCCTGCGGCTGACCCTGGGCACCGACGACACGGTCCCCAGCATCACCCAGATGTATCCCGGCGCCTTTTTGCAGGAAAACGAGGCCGCGGAGCTGTTCGGCGTCAAGATCGAGAGCATCCAGGGCGATTATCACGACAAGCTGTACCGCATCGCGCGGCCCACGCCGTTCAAGGAAAAGGGGTAAGACTATGGCAAAACGAAGCATTGTGCCCTTTGGTCCCCAGCACCCGGTCCTGCCCGAGCCCATCCACCTGGACCTGGTTCTGGAGGACGAAGTGGTGGTGGAGGCGGTGCCCAGCATCGGATTTGTCCACCGCGGACTGGAAAAACTGGTGGAAACCAAGGACTTCAAGGAATACGTCTACATCGCAGAGCGGGTCTGCGGCATTTGCAGTTTCGGCCATGGGCTGGGCTACTGCCAGACCATCGAGCAGATCATGAACGTGGAGGTGCCGCCCCGTGGGCGCTACCTGCGGACCATCTGGATGGAGATGAGCCGCATCCACTCCCATCTGCTGTGGCTGGGCCTGCTGGCCGACGCCATGGGCTTTGAAAGCCTGTTTATGGAGAGCTGGAAGCTGCGGGAAAAGATTCTGGACATGTTCGACGCCACCACCGGCGGCCGGGTCATTTTCTCGGTGAACTGCATCGGCGGCGTCCTGAAGGACATGGACGAGACCATGCTCAGGAACATTGTGAACACCTGCAACGAGATGGAACAGGAGCTGAAGCCCATCGCCGACGCCTTCCTGCGGGATTACACCACCGGTTCCCGCCTGCACGGGCTGGGGGTTCTGACCCCCGAGGACGCCACCCTGACGGGTGCGGTGGGTCCCATGCTGCGGGCCAGCGGCATCGCCTACGACGCCCGCAAACTGGGCTACGCCGCCTATGACGAGCTGGAGGTGGAGCCCGTCACCGCCGCCGACGGCGATTCCTACGCCCGGTGTGAGGTGCGGATCAAGGAGATCAGCCAGTCCTTTGACCTGATCCGGCAGGCTGCGGCCAAGATTCCCGCCGGGCCCATCGCGGTGCCGGTCAAGGGCTTCCCCAAGGGCGAGTATTTCACCCGCATCGAGCAGCCCCGGGGCGAGGCCATCTACTATGTCAAGGCCAACGGCACCAAGTTCATCGACCGGTTCCGGCTGCGCACCCCCACCACCAGCAACATCCCGCCCATGCTGAACATGCTGAAAGGCTGCCAGCTGGCGGATGTGCCGCTGCTGATTCTGACCATTGACCCCTGCATCAGCTGTACCGAGAGGTGAAACCAAGATGGCATCATTGAAATTTCTTCCCTTTGCGGGCACGGCGCTGAAAAACCTGTTCAGCAAACCGGTGACCACCAGTTATCCCTTTGCGCCGGCCCAGTACCCCGAGCGGATGCGGGGGCACATCGAAATCGACATCGAGTCCTGCATCAGCTGCGGCCTGTGCGCCCGCAGCTGTCCCCCCGGGGCCCTGACGGTGGACCGTGCCGCCGGCACCTGGACCATCCAGCGGTTCGACTGCGTCCAGTGCGGCAACTGCGTGAATGTCTGTCCCAAAAAGTGCCTGAAGATGGCCCCCGGCTATACCACCCCGGACACCACCCGCCGCAGCGACACCTACACCCGCACCACCCCGCTGCCCAAGCCGGCGCCCCGGCCCGCCGCCCCCAAACCGGCAGCTGGCGCAGCAGCCCCGGCGGCTCCTGCTGCCCCGGCCGCGCCCGAAACAAAACCCGAAGCCTGATCTGCAAGACCGTGCCCCAAAGGGCGCGGTCTGTTTTTTGCATGGTCACCCCGCGCCGGGCAGCGCTGCAGGACAAGGCACCTGACTGATGATGGTTCTTCTGGGCTGGATCTGTAGGATTTTGGTCGTTTTGCACCTT
>CALWZL010000006.1 GCA_944385995.1 uncultured Faecalibacterium sp. | reverse complement strand
TCCATGGCGCCGGTGACATCCAGCATGGTGTAGGCCATGTTCTTTTTGCTCTTGTTCACCATGTTCTCGATGTTCAGGGCCGATGCGGTGGTCAGAGCCGTAATCTGGCTGATGACGCCCGGCTCGTTCTTATGGATGATGCAGACCCGCTTGCCGCCGGCACGGGGCTGCTGCACGTCGGGCATATTCACCGAATGGGTGATATTGCCGTTGCGCAGATAATCGCTCAGCTCCTGGGCGGCCATGATGGCGCAGTTGTCCTCGGCTTCCGGGGTGGAAGCGCCCAGGTGAGGCGTGCAGATGATGCCCGGCTTGTGGAGCAGTTCCTCGGCGGGGAAGTCGGTCATGTACTCGGCCACCTTGCCGCTCTCCAGCGCTTCCAGCAGGGCGGCATTGTTCACCAGCTCGCCCCGGGCATAGTTCAGAACCTTGACGCCGTCCTTGCACAGGGCCAGGGTCTGGGCGTTGATGGTGTCCTTGGTGGTGGGCAGGTAGGGGACATGGATGGTCAGATAGTCGCACAGGGGCAGCATGTCGTTCAGGTTGACGCAGTGCTGAACCCGGCTGCTCAGATTCCAGGCGGCATCAATCGAAATGTAGGGGTCGTAGCCGTAGACCTCCATCCCCAGCTCAATGGCGCAGTTGGCCACCCGGGAACCGATGGCGCCCAGACCGATGACGCCCAGCACCTTGCCGGCAATTTCATTGCCCACAAACTGCTTTTTGCCCTTTTCCACGTCCTTCTTCAGGTTGGGATCGCCGGCCAGATCCTGGGCCCAGGCCGAGGCCGCCGGAACATTCCGGCTGCCGGCAATCAGCATGCCCACCACCAGCTCGGCCACCGCGTTGGCGTTGGCGCCGGGGGTGTTGAAGACCACGATGCCCTGTTCGCTGCACCGGTCCAGGGGGATGTTGTTGACGCCGGCACCCGCCCGGGCAATGGCCAGCAGGTTGGGCTTGAACTCGGTGTTCAGCAGGTCGGCACTCCGCACCAGGATGCCGTCGGGGGCGTCGGCGTTCACCACCACCTCAAACAGATTTTTGGGCAGTTTGGCCAGCCCCACCGGGCTGATGGCATTTAAAGTCTGAATCGTAAACATTGGCGTTTTCCTCCCCGGCAAAGCTCAGGCGTTGTTCTTGCGGAAGGTCTCCATGAAGGCGACCAGCTTGTCGATGCCTTCCGGCGGCATCGCATTGTAGATGGAAGCCCGCATGCCGCCCACCAGGCGGTGACCTTTCAGGTTGACAAAGCCTGCCTCGGTGGCCTCTGCGCAGAACTTCTTGTCCATGTCGGGGTTGGGGCTGGTAAAGGTGACGTTCATGGTGCTGCGGTAGCGGTGCTCCACAGGGTTGGTGTAGAAGTCCTGGCTGTCCAGATAGTCATACAGAACCTTGGCCTTGGCCTCGTTGATCTTCTGCATCTCGGCCAGGCCGCCCACCTCGTTCTCCAGATAATCCAGCACCAGGCCGGTCATATAGATGCACCAGCAGGGCGGGGTGTTGTACATGCTGTCCTTATTAATCAGGGTGGTGTAGTTCATCATGGTGGGGACATTGTCGGCGGCGTGACCCAGCAGGTCCTCCCGGATGATGGCGATGGCCATGCCGGCCGGGGCCACGTTCTTCTGAACGCCGAAGTAGATGCAGCCGTACTGGCTCACATCCACCGGGCGGGACAGGATCATCGAGCTCATGTCGGCCACCAGGGGAATGCCCTCCACCTGGGGAATCTCCACATACTGGGTGCCGAAGATGGTGTTGTTCTGGCAGATGTGGATGTAGCTGGCGTCGGGGCTGTAGGGGATGGCCTTTACATCGGGGATATAAGTGAAGTTTTTGTCCTTGCTGGATGCCACGATCCGGGCCTCGCCGAACTTGGCGGCCTCTTTGGCGGCCAGGTTGGAGAAGTTGCCGGTGACAATGTAGTCGGCCTTGCCGGTGGTCATGAAGTTCAGGGGGACCATGGCGAACTGCTGGGTGGCGCCGCCCTGGAAAAAGCCCACTTTATAGTTGTCGGGAATCTGCATCAGACGCCGCAGGGACGCCTCGGTGTTGCGGATGATGTCGTCAAACCACTTGCTGCGGTGGCTCATCTCCATGACGCTCTGGCCGCTGCCGTGGTAGTCGAGCATCTCGGCCTGTGCCTTTTTCAAAACGGCCTCGGGCAGCATGCTGGGCCCGGCGCTGAAATTGTAAACTCTTGCCATGATCGTTCCCTCCGTCTTCTCTTTCCTATGCTTGCAATCGCGTGTTGATGTATCACAGTATAAAGGTTTTGCAGGGGCAAAAACAAGAGTCCTTTTGCACAAAAACCCCGGTTCAGACAAGCCGTGAAAGCACAGAACACACAAATGTGCGCCATACAAGAACAAAATCAAATACAAATGTAAAAGATAGGCTGAAAAAGTACATTTCAAGCCGAAAAATGCCCCTTGCCAGCGGGGCGTTCTCCTGCTATACTAGAGGAAACCAATACAAATGTAGTAGAAAGAAAAAGGGAGGTTTTCAGATGTACGGCATACCGGAGCACTGCAAGCCGTTGTCGGCGGCGGAAGAACAGGTTCTGCTGGCCCTCTGGGACGCCGCACCGGCCACCCGGCGGGAGATCGGCCAGCGGCTGAAGGGGAAAGGATGGGCGGATGGGACCCTGTTGACGTTTCTAAGCCGGCTGGAGGCGAAGGGATGGGTGAAGGTCACCCGGGAGGCCAACCGCAACCTCTATACACCCAAGATCACCCGGCGGGCTTACGGGGTCTATTGTATGCGGGAGAGGCTGGATACCCTGTTCGGCGGGGATCTGGCTGCGGCGGTGCGGGCCCTGGTCAGCGAATCGGGCGCGGGGCCCAGCCAGCTGGAACAGGCGGAGGCGGTGATAGAGGAGATGAAAGCCCAGGCCGAGGAGTATGACAGCTATGACGCTTTCTTTTAAAACAGCGATGAAGCGATTGATTTTGGAAAAGATTGCATGAAATATGGACGGATTGTGATAGAAAAATTAATTTTAGCACTCAAGTATTGACACTGCTAAAAATCCGTGTTATAGTATAGCTGTGCTCAGGAGGAAGGGCACCGGAGGAACAACACCTCCGGTACCTCCACCACCGGAGCCAGGTTCAGCCCGTAAGGGGGCTGTTGATTGGAGGTTTGACTTATGCTTCTGCCTGCTGTTTTTCATGAGAATCTTTTCGATGATTGGTTTGATCCGTTCTTCGATGATATGGATCGCGAGATGAACCGCGAATCCCACCAGGTTTTTGGCAAGCGCGGCGCGAACATGATGAAGACCGATGTCAAGGATACCGGCAGCGCCTATGAGGTGGCTGTGGATCTGCCCGGCTGCAAGAAAGAGGATGTCAAGATGGAGCTGGAAAACGGCTATCTGACCATCCAGGCTGTCCGCAGCCACAGCAACGACCAGACCGACAAGGAAGGCCGCTATGTGCGCCGGGAGAGCTTCTCCGGTACCTGTGCCCGCAGCTTCTATGTGGGCGAGGATGTCAAGAAAGAGGATATCCACGCAAAGTTTGAGGATGGCGTGCTGAAGTTCAGCCTGCCCCATCCCCAGACCCAGCAGGAGCTGCCCGCTGCCAACCAGAATCTGATTGAGATTGAGTAAAGCGCAGCGGCGCGCCGCCCAAGACGTGCTGAAATGCCCCCGGGGGACCCCAAGGCCCTCCGGGGGCATTTTGTGTCCCGGGGATCAAACCGCCCGGCCGCCATCCGAGAATCGAATACAGGCAAGCAGATTTGAAGGATGAGCGCTCAAACAGAAGGATGACTCTCCATAAAAACACGTCTGTGCGATGATATAGAAGGAAAACATAGTCTGATAAGATGAATTTGTGAAGAAATCATTAACTTTAGCACTCTATGCTTGACAGTGCTAAAGATGCGTGCTATACTATAGGCGTGGTCAGGAGGAAGGGCCCCGGAGGAAACAACAAGCTCCGGGCGGATGCCTTCCGCCCCTGACAGTGAATGTGATGTACCGGTTCCCGGAAGGGGCCGTGATTGGAGGTTTTGACTTATGTTACTGCCTGCTGTTTTCCATGAGAATCTGTTCGATGATTGGTTTGATCCGTTCTTTGGCGATATGGATCGCGAACTGAACCGTGAGACCCGCAATACCTTCGGCAAGCGGGCCGCCAACATGATGAAGACCGATGTCAAGGAAGTTGAGAACGGCTACGAGATGGATGTGGATCTGCCCGGCTGCAAGAAAGAGGATGTCAAGATGCAGCTGGAGGACGGTTATCTGACCATCCAGGCCGTCCGCAACCACACCAACAATGAGGCCGGCCAGAATGGCCGTTACGTCCGCCGCGAGACCTTCTCGGGCACCTGCGCCCGCAGCTTCTACATCGGCGAGGAGATCAAGAAGGAGGACATCCACGCCAAATTCGAGGATGGCGTCCTGAAGATCACCCTGCCCCGTGCCGAGGCCAAGAAGGAGCTGCCCAAGCCCAACCAGAACCTGATCGACATTGAGTAAGGCCGTCAGGGTCCCACCAAAGTACAACGTTCGCCCCCGGGAGGTGCAAAAGCCTCCCGGGGGCTTTGTTGTGTCCGGGCAAAAGAAAAACCCGCCCGGGCCGGAGGGCCGCAGGCGGGAAGATGCAGGGGAAATATTACAGCTTGGTGCCGGTCAGGAGCTCATAGGCTTCCAGGTACTTGGCAATGGTCTTGTCGATGACATCCTGGGGCAGCAGGTAATCGCTGTCGGGGTTGGCCTTCAGCCAGTCGCGGACAAACTGCTTGTCGAAAGAGGGCTGGCCGTGGCCCGGCTCATAGCCCTCCAGGGGCCAGAAGCGGGAGGAATCGGGGGTCAGCATCTCATCGCCCAGAACTACGTTGCCGGCCTCGTCCAGGCCGAACTCGAACTTGGTGTCGGCAATGATGATGCCGCGGCTCAGAGCGTAGTCAGCGCACTTCTTGTACAGGGCAATGGTGTAATCCCGCAGCTTGGCGGCGTACTCCTCGCCCTTGCCGGGGAAGTGCTTCTCCAGCACCGTGATGCTCTGCTCGTAGGAGATGTTCTCGTCGTGGTCGCCCAGGTCGGCCTTGGTGCTGGGGGTGTAGATGGGCTCGGGCAGCTTGTCCGACTCGCGCAGGCCCTCGGGCAGGGTGATGCCGCAGACCTTGCCGGTCTTCTGGTAGCTGGCCCAGCCGCTGCCGGTGATGTAGCCGCGGACAATGCACTCGATGGGCAGCATGGTCAGCTTGCGGCAGAGCATGCTGTTGCCCTCAAACTGGGGCTGACGGAAGAATTCCGGCATGTCGGCGGTGTTCACCGAAATCATGTGGTTGGGCAGGACATCCTTGGTGTAGTCAAACCAGAACTTGCTCATCTGGGTCAGGACGGTGCCCTTCTTGGTGATCTTGTTCTTCAGAATCACGTCAAAGGCGGAAATGCGGTCGGTCGCTACCATCACCAGGGCGTCGCCCACGTCGTAGATCTCGCGGACCTTGCCCTCTTTGAAAGGCTTGTATTCAGTCATCGAAAAACACTCCTTCTTCTGTCAAGCGGCCGCCGGGGCCGCGGTATGTTTACCGCCTTATTGTACCATATCTGTTGGATTTTGACTACCGCCAGAACGGGGGAGATGCCGCCCGCCTCGGTGCGAATTCTGGTGAAAACTGCAAAAAAGCCGCCCTTTCGGACGGCCTTTTTGATGATAAGTATGACTACTTTGCGGCCCTGAACCGGCCCGCTGGAGGTCAGTTCAGCGCACGGAATCCCTTGCCGATGATCTCGCTGGAATTCACAATGGTGATGAAAGCGTGGTTGTCGTTTGTCCGCAGGAAGTTGCGCAGGCGGGCGGCCTCCCGGCGGGTCAGAACGGTCATCACCACCGTCAATTCCTTGCCGGTGTAGGCGCCCTGGGCCTCCTCCACGGTGGCGGAGCGGTGGAGCTCGTCCAGGATGAAGTCGATGACATCCTCAGGGTTGGAGGTGACCACCGTGCAGACCTTGCGCTGGTTGATGCTTTCAATGACGCCGTCCACCACAAAGGATTTGCCGATCAGGCCCAGCACGCAGTACAGGCCGGTGGAGACGCCGAAGATGGCGGCCGCACCGATGATAATCAGCACATCGCTGACCATCAGGGCGGTGCCGATGTTGAGGGATGTATGCTTGGTCAGAATCAGGGCAACAATATCTGTACCGCCGGTGGAGGCGCCAATGTTAAAGACGATGGCGGCGCCGACGGCGGGCAGCAGCACCGCAAAGATCAGCTCCAGCAGGGTGTCATCGGTGAAGGGCCGGGACATAGGCCAGATGGTCTCGCACAGGGAGACATAGAAAGAGAGGGCGAAGGAGGAGAACACCGTCCATCCCATGCAGCTGATGCCCAGGAAGATAAAGCCCAGCACCACCAGGATGATGTTGAGCACCCACATGAAAAAGCCCACGTTGAACTGGGGGAACAAAGCCGACAGCAACACCGACAGGCCCGACGTGCCGCCGAAAGCGAAATGGTTGGGGGTCTTGAACCAGACAATGCCCAGAGCCGTCAGGATTAAGCCCAGATTCAGCAGGACAAAAAACCGGAGGTTGGCGATCAATTTTTCCTTTTTGAAAGCGTCTTTGACTAGGTCCATCATAATTTCCTTTTCCTCGCTGTATTGTGCCGCCGCCGGCACAAAAAAATTACACCATGCAGAACTATACGATACTTCGCGCCGGATGTCAAGCATTCTGCACGAATTACCGGCAGAAAAAATCCTGAGGGTAATTCAAAAGAGAAAACTGTCCCCGCCCTTCTTGCAGGAAAGCCGAAAATGTTGTATGATATACCATTATAAGGGGTGTATCGCAGATATGCCCGGCAGGAAAGCGGCCTGGTGTGCACCGAAGCATGCGCGGGCAGCTTTTCCTGTGGTTTTCCGGGCTGGAAGGGCCTGTATTCCACCGTCCCCGGCGGACGGGTGGAAAACCGGCGGGCAGATACCGTCTGACCAGCCCAGCGAAAGATGCCCGGCAGACCGGACCCGGGGTCCGGCGCGCCGGCAAGTTTCCCCGCGTGGGTCTGTCCGGTGCGCCCAGCGCCGGACGGACGGGATCCAAGCAGCGAGCAGTATGAGGGAGAACTGTATTATGGCAGACAAAAACTTTTTGACCGATATCATCGACGCCGACCTGGCCGAGGGCAAAGTCAGCGAGATCCATACCCGATTCCCGCCGGAGCCCAACGGCTACCTGCACATCGGCAGCGCCAAGGCGATCTACATCAACTGGTCCATCGCCAAGGCCTACGGCGGCAAATTCAACCTCCGTCTGGACGACACCAACCCCGCCCGTGAGGGCACCGAGTACGTCAACAGCATCCTGGAGGACCTGCACTGGCTGGGCGCTGACCCCAACGGCGGCGTCTTTTACGGCAGCGACTACTTCGAGCAGTGCTATCAGTACGCCGAGAAGCTGATTCTGGAGGGCAAGGCCTATGTGGACGACCTGACCCGGGACGAGATGCGGGAATACCGCGGCAACGACGCCGGCAAGCCCAGCCGTCCCTCGCCCTGGCGGGACCGCACCCCCGAGGAGAACCTGGACCTGTTCCGCCGGATGCGGGCCGGTGAATTCAAGGAGGGCGAAAAGACCCTGCGGGCCAAGATCGACCTGGCCAGCCCCAACATGAACATGCGGGACCCGGCCATCTACCGGATCAAGTATGAGACCCACCACCGCCAGGGCGACAAGTGGTGCATCTACCCCATGTACGATTTCGCCCACCCCATCCAGGACGCCATCGAGGGGATCACCCACAGCATGTGCAGCCTGGAGTTTGAGAACCACCGCCCCCTGTATGAGTGGGTCATCACCAACATTTTCGGCACCGAGTTCCCCAAACAGCGGGAGTTTGCCCGCCTGAACATGACCAACACCGTCATGAGCAAGCGCTACCTGCGGGAACTGGTGGAGCTGGGGATTGTGGACGGCTGGGACGATCCCCGGATGCCCACCCTCTGCGGCCTGCGCCGCCGCGGCTATACCCCCTCCTCCATCTTCACCTTTGTGCGGGAGGCCGGCATTGCCAAGTGTGACAACCTGATTGATATGCGCCAGCTGGAGGCCTGCGTCCGCAGCGAGCTAGATCTGGCTGCCCAGCGCCGTGTGGCGGTGCTCCACCCGGTCAAGCTGGTTGTGGACAACTACCCCACCGACAAAACCGAGACCTTCGCCCTGCCCAACAACCCCAACCGGGACGCCAACGATGACTCCACCCGTCAGGTGGTGTTCAGCCGGGAGGTCTGGATTGAGGCGGAGGACTTCGCAGAGGTGCCGCCTCCCAAGTTCAAGCGGCTGACCATCGGCGGCGAAGTCCGTCTGATGGGCGCTTATATTGTCAAGTGCACCGGCGTGGACAAGGATGCCGAGGGGAAGATCACCGCCATCCACTGTGATGCAGACCTGGAGGCCGGCTGCTGCAATCCCGCCGACGGCCACAAGGTCAAGGGCACCATCCACTGGGTCAGCGCTTCCCACTGCATCGAGGCCGAGGTCCGTCTGTATGACAAGCTGTTCACCCGGGAGAACATGAACAATCTCCCCGAGGGCACCAGCTACAAGGATTTCCTGAACCCCGACAGCGTCACCATCTGCACCGGCTGCAAGCTGGAGATGGCACTGGCCGACGCCAAGCCCGGCGACAAGTTCCAGTTTGTCCGCAACGGCTTCTTTACCCCGGATTCCAAGAATCCCGGCGTCTTTAACCGGGTGGTCACCCTGCGGGACAGCTTCAAGCCCGCCAAGCCGGTGGAATGCCCCCAGTGATCCAATAAACCATAGGAAAGGAGGGCCTTGCGATTATGCCCAGACGCATCCTGCGCAATGCTCTGCTGATGGCGGTCATCACCTTTTTGATGGCGATCGGTTTGCTCTTCTATATCCACAACACCGAGCCCCTGCCCGGCGGGGAAAATCCCAACAACGTTTTGCTGCTGGATGGGGTGTATACCTCGGTGCAGCAGGGCTACCTCAGCGAGGTGACGGTCACCGTCACCATCTCCAGCGGGATGGTGTCGGAAGTCCAGGCTGACGCATCGGGCGAAACCCCTGCCCTGGGCGGCGCTGCTGCGGCCCAGCTGGCCGCAGACCTGACCGAGGCGGGCTCCACCGACAAGGTGGACATTGTGGCCGGCAGCACCTATACCAGTCAGGCCGTCCTGGCCGGGATGGAAGATTGCCTGGCCCAGGCCGCAGGCTGATGACAAAAGACGAGCGCTTCCCGGCGGCAACACGCCGCGGGGGCGCTTTGTTTTGGATGGGAGGCATCCATGCGGTATACCTTTGATTACACGGTGCAGCCCGACGGCACAGCGGCTCTGGCCCGGGTCTATGGGGAGGAACCTGTTCTGGTTCTGCCCGAGACTCTGCCCGGCCCTGACGGGCAGCCCCTGCCCCTGGCCAGGCTGGGCAGCTATTGCTTTTCCGGCACCGTCCGGGACCGGATGCCGGGGCAGCTGTTCCGATGCGGATGGGACGGGGCGGGGCCCATGGTCCCCGCTGACCCGGCCGCCGCAGGGGAGGAACTTCACCCCATTGCGGGCAGCTTTCTGGAAGAGATGACCCTGCCCCAGGCGCTGCGGGAAATCGGCAGCTGCGCCTTTTACAACTGCCGGGCCCTCCGCAAAATCACCATGGGCAGCGGGCCCCTGTCGGTGGGCAGCGATGTCTTTCTCAACTGTTTTGTCCTGACCGATCTTGTGGTCTGCGCCCAGCCCGATGCGGCCACCGGGCTGTCCGCCATCGTCAACAATATTTCCAGCAATTTGCGGGTCTCCTTTCTGCCTGACGGGCCCGAAGGAGAGCCGGCGGCTGTGTTCCGCTACCCCGAATACTGGGAGGACATCGAGGAGACCCCCGCCCATATCCTGCTCCACACCTTCTCGGGACAGGGATACCACTACCGGCAGTGTTTCCGGGATGGGCGGCTCCTCTGCGATGAGTACGACGCCATCTTTGCCCAGGGCCACGGCGGAGACGACCCCACCTATATGGCCCTTCTCTGTTTGGACCGGCTCCGGTATCCCTGGCAGCTGGGGGAGGAGGCCGCTGGCTGCTACCGGGCCTTTCTAGCCCAGCAGGGAGCGGCGGTGGCTGAGGCTTTGATCCGGGCCCAGGACCGGGAGAGCCTGCGGGCTCTGCTGGACCTGAATGTCCTGGACGGGACGGCGTTGGTGGCGGCTTCCGGCGCGGCACAGAGGGCCGGAGATGCCCAGTCTGCCGCCCTGCTGGCCGACGCCGAATACCGCGCCCGGCCCCCCAAGCCCAAACGGCGTTATACATTTGATGATTTTTAAGATCAATATTCCGGGAGGTGATCTGTATGGCCCGCAAGGCGCCCGTTGATTTCAACGCGCCCTTTCAGTCGGCCCGGCCCGAAACCCATGAGGAATGGCAGGCCCGGATGGGCGGCGAAGTGCTGGCGGTTCTGCGCAGCGAGCTGTATCTGGACTTCCGCTTTCTGGATCAGGCCCTGGGGGCCCTGACCCCCGTTCCCGACGAGCGGTGCGGCGTTCTGGCCACCGACGGCCGGAGCCTGTTCTACCAGCCCAGCGCATTGCTGCGGCTCTACCGGGAAAATCCCAAATACCTCAAACGGTTATATCTTCACACCATATTCCACTGTGTATTCCGGCATCTCTGGCTCCAGGGCAGCCGGGACCCGGTGCTCTGGCATCTGGCCTGTGATTTGGCGGTGGAAAACGTCATCGACGGCCTGGGGCGCAAGAGTATCCTGCGGCCTCTCACCTATGTGCGGCGCCGGGCCTATGAGGCCCTCACCGAGGGGGGCCATGTGGCGGCGGCGGCTCCCGCCTACCGCTGGCTTTTGACCCAGACCCCCGGCGTTCAGAAACAGCTGGCCCGGGAATTCTACGCCGACGACCACCGGCTGTGGCCCAAACCCGGCCAGCCCAATCAGCCGGTCCCTTCGCCGCAGCTGCAAAAAACCTGGCAGAAGATCGGGCGGCGGATGGAGACGGAACTGGAGCTGCACGACAAGGAGGCCGGCGCCAATGCCGGCAATCTGGCCGAGGCGGTGAAGGCCGCCAACCGGAGCCGCAGCAGCTACCGGGATTTTCTGCGGCGGTTCTGCGTGCTGCGGGAGGAGCCCCATCTGGACCCCGACACCTTTGATCTGAACTTCTATACCTACGGGCTGTCGGTCTATGGAAATATGCCCCTCATCGAGCCGGTGGAGACCCGGGAGAGCAAAAAGATCGAGGAAATCGCCCTGGTCATCGACACCAGCTATTCCACTTCGGGGGCGCTGGTGCGGAGTTTCCTCTCCGAGACCTACGCCCTTTTGAAGCAGCGGGAGAGCTTTTTCCGCCGGATGAACCTCCACATCATCCAGGCTGACAACAAGGTCCAGCGGGATCATCTGGTCACCACCGAGGACGAGCTCATCGACCTGATGGACCATTTCGAGCTGGCAGGGGGCGGCGGCACCGATTTCCGTCCCGCCTTTGCCTATGTGACCCGGCTGTGCGAGGAAAAGAAGTTTCAGAACCTGCGGGGCCTGCTCTACTTCACCGACGGCATGGGAACCTATCCCGCCCGCCGCCCGCCCTATGAGACGGCCTTCCTGTTCCTGGGAGACAAATTCGACGACGCCAACGTGCCGCCCTGGGCCATCAAGGTGGTGCTGGACGAGGACGAATTCAGCCGGCCCGACCCGGCCCCGGCCGGCGGACTGGCGGCGGCCTTCGACGAGGACCAGGACCTCTATCGTGATCTGAACAATTCGTGAGGAATCTGTCTATGAATATCAAGCGTGCAAAAGAGGAGATCAAGCGGTCTGTCCGGGCCTATCTGGCCAAGGACGCCCTGGGAGAGTATGCCATCCCCGCCATCCGTCAGCGTCCCATCCTGCTGATGGGCCCTCCGGGCATCGGCAAGACCCAGATTCTGGAGCAGGCCGCCCGGGAATGCGGGGTGGCCCTGGTGTCCTACACCATCACCCACCACACCCGTCAGAGCGCCGTGGGCCTGCCCTTCATCCGTCAGAAGCATTACGGCGACCGGGATGTGTCGGTCACCGAGTACACCATGAGCGAAATCATCGCCTCCATCTATGAAAAGATGGAGGTCACCGGCCTGAAAGAGGGCATCCTCTTCATCGACGAGATCAACTGTGTGTCCGAGACCCTGGCCCCCACCATGCTGCAATTTTTGCAGTGCAAGACCTTCGGCAACCAGGCCGTCCCGGCGGGCTGGGTGATTGTGGCGGCGGGCAACCCGCCCGAGTACAACAAATCGGTCCGGGATTTTGACATTGTCACCCTGGACCGGGTCCGCCGGATGGACATCGAGCCCGACCTGCCCGCCTGGCGGGAATATGCCCGGACGGTGGGCATCCACGGGGCCATCCTGAGCTATCTGGAACTCCATCCCCAGAACTTCTACCAGATCAACGCCGACGTGGAGGGGACCCAGTTTGTCACCGCCCGGGGCTGGGAGGATCTGTCCAACCTGCTGGATACCTATGAATCCCTGGACCTCCAGGCCGATGAGGAAGTCATCCGGCAGTATTTGCAGCACAAGCAGATCGCCGAGGACTTTGCGTCCTATCTGGATCTCTATTACAAGTACCGGGACGACTACGGCGTCGAGGAAATTCTGGCCGGCAAGCCCCGTTCCGAGGCCTTTGCCCGGCTATTGCAGGCGCCCTTTGATGAGCGTCTGTCCCTGGTCAGCCTGATGCTGGCGGGGCTGAAAGCCCGCTTTGCCGAGTCCTGCCGCCGGAATGAGATTGCCGACGACTGCTACGCCATGCTGCGGCAGCTCAAACAGGATTTGGCCGTTCTGCCCGACGCGGAACCCTCCGACCCTGAACAGCTGCTCCAGCAGCAGATTGGGGACTACGAGGCCGAGACCAACCGTCTGCGCACCGCCAACGCCCTGGACAAGGCGGGTCTGGCCCACCGTCTGGGCGTGGCCGCCGCCCTGCGGGAGTGGGCCGGAAAACTCCGCCGGGCCCATGCCGCCGAAACCCAGGAGGCGCTGGATTTGCTGCGGAGCTATTTTGAGGAACTGGCCGGGCAGCGGGAGAAGATCCAGGAGGAGGCGTCCGCCGCCCTGGAGGCCGCCTTTGACTTTATGGAGCAGGCCTTTGGCGAGAGCCAGGAGATGGTGATTTTTGTCACCGAACTGACCGTGTCTCCGGCGGCCCATACCTTCATCACCGAGAACGGCTGCGACCGGTATTTCCGCTACAACAAGGATTTGCTGCTGGACAGCCGGAAGGCCGCGCTGGACCACGAGCTGGCCGCCGAGGAGCTGCGCAGCGGCCTCCGCAAGTAAAAAAAAACCATCTGCAAACAAAAAGCCCGCACCGAGCCTCCTGAGAGGCTGTGCGGGCTTTTGTATTTGGGTCAATCCAGGTTGTGACGGCGGCAGAAGATTTTGGAGGCAAAGTACATCCCGACCCAGAGGGCCACCGCCAGAATCAGATAGAGGGGATTTTCCAGGGCGTTGGTCAGAGACTCGCCGAAAATGGCCATCATGGCCACCATCACAAACTTGCCGGCCAGCAGGGCCACGGCATACCGCCGCCCATCGAAATCCGAGATGCCAAAGGCCAGGTGCAGAAAGGAGGTGGGGGTAAAGGGCAGCATGGCCAGGGTAAACAGGGTGGAGGTGTCACAGTTGCTGACCCAGCCCTGGGCCTTGCGGAACCACTTGTACTTGCTGGCATGGCGCCAGAAAAAGCGCTTGACCACCCGGCGCCAAAAGGTGAACATCACAATGCCGCCCAGAGCCACGCCGCACCAGCTGTACAGAAAGCCCATGACGGGGCCGTGGGCGGCCACATTCAGGGCCACAATGGCGATCAGGGGCAGGGGAGGTACGAAAGATTCCACCATCGCCAGCAGGATGGGAACAAAGGGGCCCAGCCCCACAAAACTGTCCAGCAGGGACTCCCAAAATTCCAGCGATGTAATCTGATTGCTCCAATACAGAAGCGTTTCTTCCATGTACCGTCCTCCCATCGTTTGCGACTGTCTCTAGTATACCCGGTGAATATGACAAACCAGTGAACGAATTGTCAAGTTCCTGCACCAAGAGACAAAAAGACGATGGTTATTCCTCCTTGGCGGCGGCCCGGGCCTCGGCGGCGTGGAGCCGCTCCATCTGCTGGCGGCGCTGCTTGTGCCATTTGGTCAGCAGGTCCTCGGTGGGCATCTGGAGGCAGCGGGCGTAGGTCCAGTGAAGGCCGTCCCGCCGGGCCAGCTTGTACCGCAGAAAGACCCCCTGTCCCGCTTCGCTGTCGGTGCCGGCGCAGCGGGAGCACTGGGCCAGGGTGTACCAGCTGTTGCTGCCCTTCTTGAGCCAGATTTCATCCGGGGTCAGGGGCTCGCCGCAGGCTGGACAGGCCGCGGCGAGGAGGTTGGGATCGTTCCGCCAGGCGAACTGCTCCACATAGCCTTCCCACAGCTGGAAATCCCGGTAATCCCCCGGAGGCGGACAGAGGCTTTGACGGAGCTGTTCCTCCTCGGAGGGATATTCGGCCAGGCCCCGGGGCAGGTCGATGGAGCGGCAGATGTCGGCGGTGTAGAGGGCGTCGGACAAAGCGTCATGGAAGGGCCGGTCGGTGGGCAGGCCCAGACGGGTGACCACGCTCTCCAGCGTCAGGCCGTCCCCCTCCTTGCGGGGGTACTGGCTGAGGAAAATCTGCTGCAAATTGTACCAGACGGTGGGATGACTCTCGTCCAGGTTGCAGAGGAAAAGATTTTGCTTCAGGACCGGCACGTCGTCCAGTCCCCATTCGGCAAACTCGGCATCCGGGCCGCACCATTTCATGAACCGGCGCAGGCCCTGCAAAATCGGTTCGCCCCGGTCCAGGTCGGCCTGGGTCAGGCCGGTGACCTTGGCGATGTGGTGCTGCAGCTTGCGGAAGATCCGGGGCCGCAGGTGAATCGAAAAGGTGTCCAGGACCTTGCCGGTCTCATCGATCTTGACCGCGCCGATCTCGATGATCTCGCCCCGCAGGGTCTGTTCCACGCCGTGATAGTTGAAGGTGTAGGGATGGTAGCCGATGTTCCATTCCAAATCAAAGATAACCAAATTGCGCTGAGGCATGATGATATTGTTCCCCATTCTTATAGTATGAATCGCTCGACCGCTTCCGCAACGCCGTCGTGGTTGTTGTCGGCGGCAGTCACATAGTCGGCCTCGGCCTTGACGGGGCCCTCGGCGTTGGCCATGGCCACGCCTACCCCCGCATAGCGGATCATCGAGCGGTCGTTCATCCCGTCGCCGCAGGCCATCAGGTTGTCCCGGGTCAGGCCCATCCGGTCCAGCAGGGCCGCCAGGCTGTGGTCCTTGGCCACCCCCAGGGGCACCGCTTCAATGAAGAAGGGGCTGGAAGGGTACAGGTCAATCTGGCCTGCAAAGCGCTCCAGACCGGCCTTCAGAACGTGGGGCAGACGGACCGGGTCCAGGGTGATGAGCATCTTGTTCACCGGGTAATTGACGTAGGCGGCCAGATTGTCCACCCCGATCATGGGCAGCTTGTTGGTGAAGCCCTCCCGCTGGGCCCAGGGGTCCTCGGGCCGCTCGGTGACAATCCCTTCGCTGTTGTAGGTGACGATGGCTACATTCTGTTCCCGGGCAAAGGCGCAGAGGGCAGGGACCATCGGGGCGGGCAGGTCCTGATGCCACAGAACCCGGTGACCGGGGCCGCAGTCCACAATGGCGCCGCCATTGTAGGCCAGAATGGCCCCGGCCCGGCCGGGCTGGCCCAGTCCCAGATCCTGGGCCACCGGGGTCACACCGGCGGTGGGCCGGCCGGAGGCCAGCACCACCGTGACCCCCTGGGCCAGAGCCGCATCCAGAGCCGCACGGGTGCGGGGGGTGATTTGTTTGTCGTCATTGGTGAGGGTGCCGTCCAGATCGAGGGCCAGCACCCGGATATCCGATTTCGCCATACAGAGCGTTTCTCCTTCTCATAACAGTCTCGGCTTTTATTGTACAATAAAACGCCGCAGGTTTAAAGAGAGAAAATCGGTTTTTCCGGAAAAACGCCAAAAAACCCCGTTCCCAGCGGGAACGGGGCCAGACAAAAACTCCCTGCATTGGTCCCAAAGAGGACCGGCCGGAAAGGTCTGGATTACTCGGCCAGATTGCCGGTGTAGAGCTGGTAATATTTGCCCTTTTTGGCGATCAGTTCGTCGTGGCTGCCGCGCTCAATGATGCGGCCCTGTTCCAGAACGATGATGCAGTCGGCATTGCGGACGGTGGACAGACGGTGGGCGATGACGAAGGTGGTGCGGCCGTACATCAGGCCGTCCATGCCGGCCTGGACCAGCGCCTCGGTGCGGGTATCAATCGAGCTGGTAGCCTCGTCCAGAATCAGCACCGGGGGATCGGCCACGGCGGCCCGGGCAATGGCCAGCAGCTGCCGCTGGCCCTGGGACAGGTTGGCGCCGTCGCCGGTCAGCATGGTGTTGTAGCCGTCGGGCAGCCGGCGAATGAAGCCGTCGGCGTTGGCCAGCTGGGCGGCCACGACGCACTCTTCGTCGGTGGCGTCCAGACGGCCATACCGGATGTTGTCCATGACGGTGCCGGTGAACAGGTGGGTATCCTGCAGAACGATGCCCAGAGAACGGCGCAGATCGGCTTTCTTGATCTTGCGGATGTTGATGCCGTCGTAGCGGATCTTGCCGTCCTGGATGTCGTAGAACCGGTTGATGAGGTTGGTGATGGTGGTCTTGCCGGCACCGGTGGAGCCGACAAAGGCGATCTTCTGGCCCGGCAGGCCATAGAGGTTGATGTCGTGGAGGACGGTCTTTTCAGGGGTGTAACCGAAGTCCACCGCTGCAAACCGGATGTCGCCCTCCAGTTTGGTATAGGTGAGGGTGCCGTCGTGATGGGGGTGTTTCCAGGCCCAGATGCCGGTCCGCTCGCTGGTCTCCACCAGGTTGTTGTCCTTGTCATACTTGGCGTTGACCAGGGTGACGTAGCCGTCGTCGGTCTCGCTGGGCGCATCCATCATGGCGTAAATACGCTCGGCGCCGGCCAGAGCCATGATGACGCTGTTGGCCTGCATCGAAACCTGGCTGATGGGCATATTGAAACTCTTGTTCAGGGCCAGGAAGGCCATGACGGTGCCCAGGGTTATGCCGCCAATGCCGTTGACCGCCAGGGCGGCGCCCAGAATGGCGCAGAGGGCATAGCTGACGTTGCCCAGCTGGGCATTGACAGGCATCATGATGTTGGCGTAGCCGTTGGCGCGGATGGAGCTCTCTTTCAGTTTGCCGTTCAGCTCCCGGAAGCCGGCCAGGGTCTTGTCCTCGTGGGTAAAGACCTTGACCACCTTCTGACCTTCCAGCATCTCTTCGATGTAGCCGTTGACGGCGCCCAGGTCCCGCTGCTGGGAGATGAAGTACTTGCCGCTCTGGGCGCTGATCTTCTTGGAACAGAAGAGCATCAGGGCCACCATGCACATGGTCAGAACCGTCATGGGGATATCCAGGATGCACATGCTGATGAACACCGACAGGATGGTGATGACGCTGGAAATCAGCTGGGGGATGCTCTGGCTAATCATCTGACGGAGGGTGTCCACGTCGTTGGTGTACACCGACATGATGTCGCCGTGGGGATGGGTGTCAAAGTAGCGGATGGGCAGGCTCTCCATATGGGTGAACAGCTCAATGCGGATATTCCGCATGGTGCCCTGGGTCACATTGACCATGATGCGGGCATTGGCCCAGGAGGCCAGAACGCCCACCAGATAGATGAAGCCGATCTTGAGCAGGGCGCCGATCAGGGGCCCGAAGTCGGGGGTCTGCTGCTGGAGCATGGGGGAAATGTAATCGTCAATCAGGGTCTGGAGGAACAGACTGGCCTGGACGTTGGCGAACGCGCTGAGGAAAATGCAGATCAGAACGATGACGCAGTGGGGGGCGTAGTGCTTGAACACCTCGCCCATAATCCGTTTCAGCAGTTTGCCGGGGTTGGCAACTTTGGGACGGGGCCGTCCGGCCATGCCGCCGCGGGGGCCCTGGACGGTTCTGACATTCTGTTCAGCCATTATTCCTCACCTCCCTGTTTGTCGAAGTCGCCGCCGCCCTGGGTCTGGCTGGTGTAGACTTCCTGATAGATCTTGTTGGTGGCCAGCAGTTCCTCGTGGGTGCCCAGGCCGTCAATCCGGCCGTTGTCCAGCACCAGGATGCGGTCGGCATCCTGCACCGAGGAGATGCGCTGGGCGATGATGATCTTGGTGGTGCCGGGCAGCTTCTCACGGAAGGCCTGGCGGATCTTGGCGTCGGTGGCGGTATCCACTGCGCTGGTGGAGTCGTCCAGAATCAGGACTTTGGGTTTGCGCAGCAGGGCGCGGGCGATGGTCAGACGCTGTTTCTGGCCGCCCGAGACGTTGGAGCCGCCCTGTTCAATCCATGTATTGTACTTGTCGGGGAAGCGCTCGATGAACTCATCGGCGCAGGCCAGCTTGCAGGCCTCGATGCACTCGGCCTCGGTGGCGTTTTCGTCGCCCCAGCGGAGGTTATCCAGGATGGTGCCCGAGAACAGAACGTTCTTTTGCAGCACCATCGAGACATCGTGGCGGAGAACGTCCAGATTGTAGTCCCGGACATCCACGCCGCCCACCCGGACAGTGCCTTCGGCCACGTCATACAGGCGGGGAATCAGCTGGACCAGGGAGGATTTGGCGCTGCCGGTGCCGCCGATGATGCCCAGAGTCTCGCCCGGCTTGATGCGGAAGGAGATGTCGCTGAGAACTGGGCTGCCGGTGCCGTGCTTGTACTTGAAGGTGACATGGTCGAATTCGACGCTGCCGTCCCTGACCTGGTTGACGGGCTTCTTGGCGGGGGGCAGGTCGGTGGTTTCGTCCAGCACCTCGATGATGCGGTGGCAGGAGGCCACCGACATGCTCAGCATGACAAAGACCATGCTCAGCATCATCAGGGAGGCCAGGATGTTCATGACATAGCCGAACAGGGCGTTGAGCTGGCCGGTGGTGATGATGCCGTTCAGAACGAAGTGGGCGCCGAACCAGGACAGGGCCAGGTTGCAGCCGTAGACGGCCACCAGCATCGAGGGGTTGTTGAAGCTCAGGCGGCTCTCAGCCTTGACGAACTGGTTGTACAGGTCCTGGCAGGCCTTGGTGTACTTGTCGTCCTCGTGCTGTTCCCGGACGAAGCTCTTGACCACCCGGATGGCGGCCACGTTTTCCTGAACCGAGGCGTTCAGATTGTCGTAGTTCTTGAAAACCCGGTCGAAAATCTTGATGGTGGGGAACATGATGCAGGCCAGCACCACCACCAGGAACAGGATGGCCACCAGGAAGATGCCGGTCAGATGGGGGTTGATGATGACCGCCATAATCAGGGCAAAAACCAGGTGAACCGGGGCACGCACACACATCCGCATCAGCATCTGAAAGGCGTTCTGCACGTTGGTGACATCGGTGGTCATACGGGTGACCAGGCCGGCCGTGGAGAACTTGTCGATGTTGGTGAACGAATAGTGCTGGATTCGCTCAAACATGGCGTCGCGCAGGTTCCCGGCGTAGCCGGCTGACGCCTTGGCCGCCATCCGGCCGGCTGTCAGGCCCAGGAACAACGCAAACAATGCCACCAGGAAGGTGAGCAGGCCATATTTGAGGACGGCGTTCATGTCTCCTTTCTCAATGCCCTGGTCGATGATATAGGACATCAGAAGGGGGAGCAGAACGTCCATGATGGCCTCGAGCGCGGACAAAAACGGCGTGACGAGCGCGGCGTTTTTGTACTCGCCGAGATGGGAGGCCAACTTTTTAATCATGGGTCATTCCTCCTAAATTTCTGGGGCCATGCAGGCAGGCCGTCGGCACGGCCCTTTGGAAAACCGGCATGGTCCCTGGATGCTAGATTGTTTGTTCTCGAACAAATTTGTTTTGCATCGAACATTGTAGCCAAAGCCAAACCGGATGTCAACCGGTTTGGGAAAGGTTTCAAAGTCTGTTCACAGATTGTTCAACAGAGCCGGAGACTCACTCCAGGCCGGCCCGCAGTTTGTTGAGGAGGCGGAGCAGCTCGGCGTTTTCCTCCTCGGTCAAAAGACTGGAGATGAACTGGTCGGTCTGGCGCAGGCTCAGCATGATCTGCTGATGGGCCTGGGCGCCCGCTTCGGTCAGGACCAGCCGCTTGAGCCGGGCATCCTGGGGGACGCTCATCCGGCGGATATAGCCCTTTTTCTCCATCAGCTGGAGGATGTTGGTGACCGTGGAGCGGGTGATGGAGAAGGCCCGCTCGATGTCCCGCTGAAATACTTCCCGGTCCCGGGACTCATAGAGAAAAGCCAGAATCCAGCCGTGCATGACGGTGACATCTTCCACGCCGTTGAGACGGCTGTAATAGTTGACGCGGCGGGAGATCAGATTGTTGACCCGGCGGATCTGGGCCGGGACGACCTGGGGCAGGTCCTTGGGGGCCTTTTTGAACAGAGCCTCTTCCACGGGAAGGGCAAGGTGTGGTTGTTGGATGGCCATTCCGTTTACTCCTTTGAATGGATCAAATGCGGCAGATGGTTTTTGCCTCGAACTGTCCGCATAAAAACAATTCGATACAAAACCATTATCGGAAAAGAAAGCGGATTTGTCAAGATCGAAATGGTGACAAATCCGTAGAAATGAGAGGAATTTTGGCGCAGTCAGGCCAGCATGGCCGCGGCGGCCTCGGGCATGGTGAAGGCGGGATCCAGCATCTGGAGCAGCCGCTCGGGGCGGTTGGTGACGATGGAGACAGGCTCCATGTCCAGAATGCTCTGGAGATCGTACAGCCCATCCACCGGCCAGGGCGCCACTTCAATCCCCATGGCCTGCACCTGCTGGACCAGGTCCCGGTCCCGGAAACAGGTGTTGTACTGGCAGCTGAGGACCTCGGGCCTGAAGTCCAGGCTGGAAATGTAGGAGGCCAGGTTGTGCTGGGACAGCAGACTCTGGAGCAGTTCAAAGAGGTTTTGGCCCGGATAGTCCGAGGTAATCGCCCACAGCCGGTCCATGGTCCAGCGGGCCGGATTGACGTTTTCTTCGTCCAGGGAGGCGTTCTGGGCCATTTCCAGCAGGGTGCGGGTGGCCTCTTCCTCGTCGGGCAGGCTGTTTTCCAGGCCCAGAGACTGGAGCAGGGCGGGGGGCGGTGCCAGGTAGGAGTCCACCGAGTTCAGGGTCAGCACCCCCACCCGCTGCTGGGGAGACAGCCGCTTGACCCGGCTGAGAATCCCGTGGTTGAAGGAAGTCACAATGATTTTATCGGCCAGGCCGGAACGTTCCACCTCTTCCAGAATCCGCTCGGCATAGGCGTCCTGGTCGGTGGTGGCATTGGCGCCCAGGGGAGACTTGAACTCCACCTGAATGGTATCCACACTGCTGCAGGCTTCCAGCGCCTCGGCAAAGGTGGGAATGGGTTCGCCGGCCCAGCGCTCCCCTTTCCAGCTGCCGAAATCCAGGGTTTTCAGTTCTTCCAGGGTGGTCTGGGGAATGACCTTATGAACGGAACAGTGCAGGTCGGTAATATATTCATGGTGAACCACCAACTGATTGTCCGCGGTGAGCAGGGTGTCAAACTCGATTCCATCCACCCCCATGCTGGCAGCCAGGCGGAAGGCGGCCAGGGTGTTTTCGGGCGCCAGATAGGATGCGCCGCGGTGTGCGATGACTTTGGGCCTCATAGGCAGCCCCCTTTCCGTATCGGTGTACCAGTATACCGGTCTGCGGTGCCGTTGGCAAGCGTTTTCACAAAAAGTTTTCGGTGGAAAGTCGTACTTTCACAAATCACAACCTCTTTCCGCACCGGGACAACAGAAAGGCCTTCCGGTTCCAGCCGGAAGGCCTTTCTGTTGTATATGGCTAGGAGGTTGGGCATCTCTCATCTTGCGATGGGAGATGGAGCATGAGCTGGCAAAAGTTACTTCTTGGCAGCGCGGCGGGCTTCCAGGGTCTTGACATTGTTGTCGACGGTCTTCTTGTCCAGGGGATAGATGAACATCAGGACCAGAGCAATGGCCACAAAGCCGATGACGGGAGCGATGCAGGCGATGGTGTAGATGCCGCTCTGGACAGCAGGCTCAAACTGAGTCTCGGCGGTGTAGCCGATGATGCCCAGCAGAGCGCCCACCAGACCAGCAGAAGCAGCCTGGCCCAGCTTGCGGGCGAAGGAGTAGACCGAGTAGATGGTGCCGTCCTCGCGGATGCCCTTGCGGACTTCGCAGTCGTCGATAACGTCGGTAATCATGGCCCAGACAACGGTGTTGAACAGGCCCATGCCGATGTAGGCCAGAGTGTAGAATGCCAGGTAGACCCAGGCGTTCTCAGGATGCACCAGGTAGCAGATCAGGAACAGGCCGGCGCCAACCAGAGAACCGACCACAGAAATCTCCTTCTTGCCGAACTTGGCGGAGAGTTTCGGAGCCAGAGGAGCGGCGATCAGCAGGGTGCCGAAGGAAGAGCACATGGCCACGGCAGACTGTGCGGCGGTGTTGCGGAAGTAGTAGGGGAAGATGTAGGGGTTCATGCCGGACATGGTCAGCATGGTCAGCAGCAGGCAGATAGCAGCCAGGATGATGCCGATCAGGGAGCGGCTGGTAAAGACAGTCTTGAACAGGGTGGCAAAGCTGAACTTCTCGGTCTTGGGAGGAATCACGACACGCTCGGTGGTCAGGTTGAAGCAGAGCATGTAGCAGATGATGGCGCAGATGCTGAAGGCACCGGACATCACCAGCATCCGGCTGCCGCTCAGGACGGGGTTGCCGTTGACGGTCTCATAGGCCAGCAGCGGGGTGGCGGTGCCGATGACCAGGCTGGCCAGGGTGGCGCCGATGCTGCGGAAGGTGGACAGCTGGGTGCGGTCATCCGCATTGGCCGAAATGGCGGAAGCCATCGAGCCGTAGGGGATGTTGATGGAGGTGTAGAACACAGAACCCCACAGCAGGTAGGTCACGAACATCCAGACGACCTTGAAGGCCATCGGCATGCCGGCGAACTCGGACTGGTAGATCAGGAAGGAAGCAATGGCCACCGGGCCGCACATCCGCTTGATCCAGGGACGGAAACGGCCGTCCTTGGTCGGCTTGGAATAGTCGATGATCTGGCCCATGGTGACATCGGTGAAGGCGTCGATAAAGCGGGCGGCCATCATCAGCAGGCCGACAATGACGGAGGACACGCCCATGATGTCGGTGTAAAAGACCATCATGAAGCTGGAAGAAAGCATGAAGGTGAAATCGTTGCCGAAGTCACCGAACATGTAGCCGATTTTGTCCCGCATACCAAAGGGACGCACGGCTGTGGTTCCGGTGTTTGCCATAAATGATTACTCCTTTTTTGGCTGGGGGCCGGTTCGCGGGGTACCGCATGCCCCGAACTGGCCCGAGTGGGTTGCGTACATCACTTTGCACAGTCTGAACTGGACAAAGTTGCGGAATATTGGTTACCGTGCTTGTAGTATATCACAACCCTGAAGCGAAAATTAGAAATATTTTGTGTTGTATCCCTACATTTTAATGGTGTTGACACCGTAATGCGCCAAAAAAATGATGGATTCATTGTGTAAAATTACCAAATACGGTACAAAATAGGGCTTGGTTTGGTCTATACTGGCGGAAAAAGGCGAATTCAGGTCCCGGCAGAAAGACAAGAAAAAGCCGCCCTTGCAAGGACAGGGCGGCGGATGACCGGATCGGGGGTGCCGGAAAGGGCTTTCACCTATATATAAAAACACCCGGCGGCGGACAGGGTCGGAAACCTGCCCGCCGCCGGGTGGCGCGGATTTTTACCTTCTTATCGTTTCTCGCGGCGCCCTGCGCGCCGGGAGAAGGGGAACCGGTTCAGGAGAGGGCCAGCGGCCAGAGGGTGGCGTTTGCACCGTTCAGGCGGACCGGCACCGGACCGGGAACCGGATAATAGCGGGTGCTGAGGACATAGGCGCCGCCGTTCAGGAAGATTTCCAGGCTGGACGTGTCGGCCAGCACCTGAAATGCACGGCAGGGGACATCCAGGGTGAGGCGGCGTTCCTCCCGGCCGCCGCTGAGGGCGGCATCGGTGAACCGCAGCGAGACAGAGCGGTGGGGCTCATCGTAGGAGAGGACCAGCCCTTCCGCCACCGTCAGGCAGAAACTGCCCAGAGGGGCGGCGGTCAGTTCGAAGCAGGGACCCAGAGTCAGGGTCTCGTTGGCGGCGAGGGCGACTGCTTCCCCCCGAAGGGCTTTCAGCTCCTGGGCCGGAGTCTGGAGCAGGGAACCGTCGGCAGCCCGGGTCAGTTCCCGGGGAACCGTCAGGCAGTGCTGCCAGCCATAGGCGGCCGTCGGGTTGGTGTAGGATGCGTCGGGCATCCCCATCCAGCCGAACTGAAGCCGCCGGCCTCCGTCCGAAAAGCTCTGGGGTGCATAGTAGTCGAAGCCGTAGTCCAGCAGGTGGAAGTCCCCCAGGGTGTAGGCGCCCCGGAAATCTCCATACAGGGGGAAGTAGCCGCATCCATACTGGTTCTGGCATTCATAGCCCTGGGGCGAAGCCATCAGGTACCACTGGCCGTCCAGCTCGAACAGGTCGGGGCACTCCCACATATAGCCCACCGTTTCCGGGGTGGTCAGGGTGCTGCAGTGGTGCCAGCTGCGCTTATCGGAACTCTCAAACACCAGCACTTCGCCCTTGCTGTCCACGGTGCGGGCGCCCATCACCAGGTAGTACCGGCCATCCTGGGCCCAGACTTTGGGGTCCCGCACATGGCAGGACAGGCCCTCGGGATAATCCCGGTTGTGGAGCAGGCATTCCTTGGTGTCGATGGCGATGCAGTCCCGGCTGGTGGCCAGACAGAGGTTGTTTTCCCGGCCGCTGTTGATGTGGTCGTAGTCGCCCGGCAGCTTGATATTGCCGGTGTAGAACAGCCAGAGTTTGCCGTCCTCATACAGGGCCGAGCCGGAATAGGCGCCGTGGCAGTCAAAGGGCTCGTCGGGGTAGAGCATCACCGGCTGCTGTTCCCAGTGGAGCAGATCGGTGCTGGTGACATGGGCCCACATCTTGACGCCGCCGTTGGGATTGAAGGGGCTGTACTGGTAGAAAACATGGTAAGTGTCTCCCACTTTGCACAGGCCGTTGGGATCGTTCAGCCAGCCCACCGGAGGCTGAATGTGAAATTGCTGGCGGTGGGGGTCAGAACGGGCTTTCGGGGTTTCCAGTTCCTCGATGAGGGGAACCAGACGCTTTAAATCGCGCTGTAATGCGTTCATTCGGCAGCATCCTCCGGTTTCCAGATCAGCCAGGTAACCACAAAGGCAACAATGAAGGCAATGGCGATGGAAATGATATACTGGACAGGCTCATGCAGGCAGAGCAGAACGCCGAAGATGCCGGTGACGCCGGTACCCGTTGCGCCCAGGCCCACAATGCTGGCATACAGAGCGCCGCAGGCGCCGCCGGCCAGACCGCCGATGAAGGGCTTGAAGAAGCGGAGGTTGACGCCGAAGATGGCGGGTTCGGTGATGCCCATGCAGGCCGACAGGGCGGAAGGCAGAGCCATCGACTTGACCTTGGCGTTCTTGCTCTTGAGGGCGACAGCCAGTGCTGCGCCGCCCTGGCCCATGTTGGCCGCGCTGGCCAGGGGCAGCCAGTAGGTGAAGCCGTACTGTGCCAGCTGGCCCAGGTCGATGATGGTGTACATGTGGTGGATGCCGGCCACAACGGTGACAGCGTACAGGCCGCCCATCACAAAGGAACCGATGCCGAAGGGAAGAGTAATCAGGGTCTGGACGCCGCCGATGATGCCGTTCTCAATGGTGGTGAAGATGGGTCCGATGATGGACAGGGTCAGGTAGCCGGTGACAAAGACCGAGACCAGCGGGGTGACAAACAGGTCGATCATGGCGGGGACCACCTTGTGCAGCCGCTTTTCGATCTGGCACATGACCCACACTGCGATGATGACCGGGATGACGTGGCCCTGATAGCCCACCAGAGGCACCGAGTACAGGCCGCCGAACACCGGCTGCATCACCTCGACGCCCTCCGAGACGGTCCAGGCGTTCTGCAGGTTGGGGTGAATCATAATCATGCCGATGACGGCGCCCAGGAACTGGTTGCCGCCAAAGACCTTGGCCGCCGCAAAGGCGATCAGAATGGGCAGGAAGGTGTAGGCCGTGTTGGAAAACAGGTCTGCGAACACATAGATGGAGCCGGAAGTGTCAATGTTCAAAAAGCCGTTGTTGACCATGAACTTGAGGGCTTCCATGATGCCCATCAAAAAGCCCGAGGCCACGATGGCGGGAATGATGGGAACAAAGATGTCGCCCAGGGTCTTAATCAGCCGCTGAGGCAGGGGGGCTTTGGCCGCTGCAGCCCGCTTGACATCCTCCTTGGTGCCGCCCTGCACACCCGACAGGGCAATAAATTCGTCGTACACCTTGTTGACGGTGCCGGTGCCGAAGATGATCTGGAGCTGGCCCTGGGCCTCAAAGACGCCCTTGGCACCCTCGGCATCTTCCAGGGCCTGCTTGTTCACCTTGCTGTTGTCCGCAATGACCAGCCGGAGCCGGGTGGCACAGTGGGCCGCTGACACGATGTTGCCGGAGCCGCCGACGGCGTCCAGCACCTGCTGCGCTGCTTTTTTGTAATCCATAAACGCTTCTCCTTTCTCTTGAAAACCGCAATCACACCGTTCCGTCCTTCAGAGGGAAGAAAGAGGGAACGATTTCACTTTGTGCCTATAGTATAGACGAAATTTCGATCAATTTCCATGCGCATATGAGACAAAGATGGAGATTTTGCGTTATCGATTTCATGCTGTTTCAGAAAAAAGGGCGGTTATTCCGCCCAAATGTCTTCTTCAGGAGAGGCGTCGCCGGTGGAGGCGCGGGGCCGCAGGACATAATCCAGGACCCGGCTCTCCACCTTGGCGTGCGGGTCGGCCAGATGTTCCAGCAGCATCTCGGCGGCCAGCCGTCCGGCGGTCCGGTAGTGGAGCTGGACGCTGGTGATGGGAACATAGGCGACCCGGCCGGCTTCGCTGTCGCCCACGGCGGTAATCATCAGATCCTCGGGGACCCGGATGCCATGGCTGCGGCAGTATTGCAGGGCGCCGATGGCGATGGAATCGGTTGCACAGAACAGACAGTCCAGGGAGGGTTCCCGCTTCAAAAGGGTGCTGGCCTGTTCATAGCCCGACTCCATATTGAAGGCGGCAATGCTGGTGCGGCCGGGACGCAGGGGGACCCCGGCTTCCCGGAGGGCGTCCTCAAAGCCCCGGCGCCGGTCCAGGCCGGCGGCCTTGTCCAGCATGGTGACGCCCAGGAATCCCGGCGCTTTGCGGCCCTTGGACAGCATGTGGGCGGTGGCGGCGTGGGCGGCTCCCCGGTCGTCGTGGGACACCGAGCAGAACCCCGGGTATTCCTGGCCCAGGATGATGACCGGCAGGCGCAGACTGCCCAGCACCGTCCGGTGTTCGGGGGTGAAGATGGTGGCGATCAAAATGACGCCGTCCACGGTGTTTTGCTGTAACAGATTGAGGGCGGCCACCTCCCGGGCGCTGTCGTTGGCGGTGTTGACCAGGAGAAGATGATAGTTGTTTTTGTCCAGAACATCGGAGATGCCCTCCACCATCCGGGCGCAGCTCTCGCTGGAGAGTTTGGGCAGGATCACCAGAACCTGACGGGTGCGCCGGGTGCGGAGCATCTGGGCCTGCAAGCTGGGGTGGTAGCCGGTGGCTTCCACCGCGGCGGCAATGCGGGCGCGTTTTTCCTCGCTGAGATACCCGCCGTTGAAGTAGCGGCTGACGGCCGCCTTGGATACGCCGGCGTAGGCGGCGAACTCGGTAATATTCATAGGAATTCCTCCGTTTATACCCCTGAACTGAAAACGATTTCGAGAAAAGTATAACGCAGGGCAGAGAATTTTGCAAGAAGATCGGAGGTAAAAATCTTTTTCCGCCGCCGCCGGCTGGGCCGCATCCAAAAAGAGGACGAAGGGCGGACGGATTGGCGCGGTTTGATTGCCTTTCCCGGCGGGAAATGATACAATAGAGACAAATTTTTACCCCCATAAGGAGAACCAACATGAAGGATCAAGAAAAAACTTGCGCCCCGGGGCAGCTTTACCCCGGCTATACCCTTGTGAAACAGGAGGAAAGCCCCATCTTCCACGGCACGGCCACCACCCTGACCCACGATGTCAGCGGCGCCACCGTTCTTCTGATCGAAAACCAGGACGAGAATAAGGCCTTCGGCATTGGATTCGGAACCTTTCCCTGTGACGATACCGGCGTGTTCCACATTCTGGAACATTCGGTGCTGGCGGGCTCGGAAAAGTACCCGGTGACATCGCCGTTTATGCAGCTGGTCAAGAGCAGCATGGCCTCCTTCCTCAACGCCATGACCTTCCCGGACAAGACAGTCTATCCCTTTGCCACCCCCAACGAGGCCGATTTCCGCAACCTGATGGATGTCTACCTGAACGCGGTGTTCTGCCCGCTGGCCATGAAAGAGCGGAGCGTCTTTGACCAGGAAGCCTGGCACCGGGAAGAGGACGGCCATTTCAGCGGTGTGGTTTACAACGAGATGCAGGGCGCCCTGGCCGCCCCGGAAGCCCAGCTGGACGCTGCCATGAATGCGGCTTTGTTCCCGGACAACGGCTACGGGTTTGTGTCGGGCGGCGACCCGGCCTCGATTCCGGGTCTGAGCTATGAGCAGTACGTGAAAATCTATCGCCGGCACTACCGGCCCGACAACTGCTGCATCACCCTGTACGGCCGGATGGACATGGCCGAAAAGCTGGCTTTCCTGGACGAGCATTATCTGAGCCGGATGCCCAAGGGTGCCCCGCGGCCCCGGACGCCCCTCCAGTATCCCCAGGCGGGGACCAAACGGGTGGTGTCCTATACCACCGATACCCCCGAGACCATCCCGGTCCAGTGCGCCCTAGGCTGGTATACCGGTCGGTTTGAGGAGGCCGAAAAACAGACGGCGGTGAGCCTGCTGCTGGATGCCCTTCTCAGCACCAACCAATCCCCCCTCAAAAAATACCTCCTGGAACAGAATCTGGGCACCGATATCGACGCCGGTTTTGACAGTTCGGTCCAGCAGCCGGTGCTGGAACTGGTGCTGAAGGGGACCGACCGGGAGCGGGCGGCCCGCTTTGGGGCGGCGGTCAAAGAGGGCGTGGCCAAAATCTGCGCCGGAGGAATCCCGGATGAGATGCTGACCGCCTCCATCAACACGCTGGAATTCCAGGTGACCGAGCGGCCGGGCAGTCTGCCGGACGGCGTGCTGGCGGCCATTGAGGCGGCCACCGGCTGGCTCCACACCGGCGATCCCATGGCCGACCTGCGGACCGAAGAAGTGTTTGCATTCCTCCGCAGCAAGGTGGGGACCGACTGGTATACGGCCTTGCTGGGAGAACTCTTTGCACCCGATCCGGTGGAGGTGATGCTGGTTCCCGAAAAGCCCCGGGACACGTCGGCGCCTTCGGCCCGGCAGGAGGGCAAACTCCAGCTGGATCACCCTCTGACGGTGGCCGATTTGAGCGAGCCGCCCCACTTTGCCCAGGCCCAGGTCCAAGAGCTGGCCGGTCTGACCCTGGTGACCCGGCCCACTGCCGGGAGCCTGTACCTGAATTTCTATTACGATCTGGGTGCGCTGACCCCCGAGGAATTGCAGGATGCGGCCTTGCTGCCCTACCTGTTGGAAGAGCTGGACACCAGCCGTCATACCGCCCTGGAGCTGACCACCCAGCGGAATACCTGGCTGGGTGAGAGCCTGGTGACCATCGACCACTGGGTGGGCCGGCAGGAAGGACGGCCCTGCATCGCCAAGTTTGAGGCCCGGGCCAGCCTGTTGGAGCGGAATCTGGACAAGGCCGTGGCGCTGATGGGAGAACTGCTCTACGACACCCGTCTGGAGGGAAGCCAGGCGGAGGAAGCCTTTGCCCGGGCTCTGGAACAGCTGAAGCTGAACTTTGAACAGGACTTCATCCAGAGCGGCCACAATTACGCCATTCTCCGGGCGGCCCGGAGTTTCTCGGTGGATGCCGCGGTGGGCGAGCGGACCGGCGGCGTCAGCATGTACCGGTATCTCTGCGGCCTGCTGGAGAAAAAAGACTGGGCGGGTCTGTCGGCCCGGCTTCAGGCTGTGCGGGACAAGCTCCTGCACCGCTGCGCTCTGACGGTGGCCTGTCACGGCAGCGCTGCGGCCTGCGCCCGGCTGCGGGAACTTCTGCCCGGCAGTGCCTTTGCAGCCGGGGAACGCGCACCGGCTCAGCCCTACAGTGAACCCCTTCCCGCGCCGAAACACGAGGCCTTCATCATCCAGGGCGGGGTGAACTATGACGTGCTGGCCTGGCCGGGCGACGGCAGCGCGGCCCGGAAAGTGCTGGCCCGGGTCATGAGCTACGAATACCTGTGGCAGACCATCCGGGAGAAGGGCGGCGCCTATGGCGCCGGGATGCTGAGCCGGGCGGATATGGAGCTGATTTACACCTACCGCGATCCCCACGCCGGCGGCAGTTACCGGCGCTTTGCCGAGGGTCCGGCCCTTCTGGCCGAAAAGGAATACACCGCCGACACCCTGAGCGAGTGCATTGTGGGCACGGTGGCCCAGGTGGACCCGCCCCGGAAGCCCCGGCAGCAGGCCCTGGAGGCCGACCGGCGGTATTTCTGCGGGGTGACCGACCAGCTGGCAGCCCAGGACCGGGGGGCCATCTGCGGCGTGAAGGCCGATTGGCTGCAAACCGAGGCCGGCGGCCTGGCCGGCAAAATGGCCCAGGGGGTCCGCTGCGTCTTTGGCAGCAAGGACGCCATCGAGCGGGCGGCCGGGCTCTTTGATACGGTTGAAAACCTTGGGTAAAAATCAAACGTGAAAATACGAAACGGCATGACCGAGAGGCCATGCCGTTTTGCTGTATGGGGTCATCGGACAATCCGGTGGCGGCACATGCTGGTTTTGCCGCAGGATGGGCAGGTCAGACGCCGCCTGGTAAAGGTGTGATAGCCCTTGACGTATTCCTCCAAAGTGGGGACAAAGGCGGCGCCGCAGGCGGGGCAGACATAATAGCCGGCCTGGACTTCCAGCACCGCCGCTGCCCCTACCCCTGCCGCCGCTGTGGCGAGGGCCAGCAGAATCAGCAGAATCCGCACCGCTGCGGGAAGTTCCAGATAGGACGCGATGATGACCAGGGAACAGACCGCAATGATGGTGATAACGCCGCAGATGATGGACAGAATCATCCGCTTTTTGTTTTCCTGGTTTTCCTTGATGAGATCCATCATATTTTCCTCCGCTTTCTTTTGATAGTTTGATGCAGAGACCTTTTCGCCGGTGAGAAGGTCGTTGACGGTGATGTCCAGCGCACCGCACAGGGGCAGCATCAGGGAGACATCCGGCAGGCCTTTGCCAGTCTCCCATTTGCTCACCGTCTTGTCACTGATGGACAGGGCGTCGGCCAGCTGGCGCTGGGTCAGGCTTTTGGCTTTGCGGGTGTCGGCGATGAACCGCCCGATCTTGCTCTGATCCATGGGGACTCCTCCTTTCTGACACCAGTGTACCAGACAGCGGGGCCAATGTACACACACGGAGGGTAGATTGCAGAGTCTACGGAACGCAGACCGGCCCGGGAAAGCCAAACTTGCATTCCCAGGTGGGATTTGCTATAGTTAAACAAGAAGGCACGGGGCAAAAGAGGAGGAGATGAGGCGGCATGTTCCACATTGCCATGATCGAGGACCGGCTGGACGAGGCCGGGCGGCTGGGGGATTATCTGGACCGCTACGGGCAGGAGACGGGCGAACAGTTTCAGATGGAGCGGTTCCCCGATGCGCTGGCCTTTCTGTCCAGGGGCTGCGGCCGGTTCGACATTGTCTTTATGGATGTCTGCCTGCCCGGCATCGACGGGATGGAGGCGGCCCGCCGGCTGCGGCAGGCGGACCAGAAAGCAGTCCTGATCTTTGTGACCGGGATGGCCCAGTATGCGGTGGACAGCTATGAGGTGGGGGCACAGGATTACCTGGTCAAGCCCGCCCGGTATCAGGATTTTGCCCGGAAGCTGGGCCGGGCCCTCGACCGGTGCCGCCGGGAAAGCGAAGCCCTGATGGTGCCCCAGCAAAGCGGCGTCCAGCGGATTTTGCTGCGGAGCATCCTCTACATCGAGGTGCAGGGGCACCGGCTGTGGCTCCACACCGACGGACAGATTGTGTCGGGGACCGGAACACTGACCGAGGCCGAGGCAAAGTTGCAGGGCAAGGGGTTTCTGCGGTGCAACAAGTGTTTTTTGGTCAATGCGCGGTACGTCCAGGCGGTCCAGGGCTATGAACTGGTGCTGACCAACGGCGAAATCCTTCAGATCAGCCGCCCGCGCAAAAAGGCCTTTATGAGTGAACTGGCTGAGGCGATGGGGAACGGAATGATCTTATGACAGGACAATTTTTTGCGGAACTGTATGCTTTTTTCAACGGCGACGGCTATGTCTTTGAGCTGGCGGCGGTGGTGGCCGTCTTCAGCTGGAGGATGCGGCACCGTCGCTTTTTTGTTGCGCGGGCGCTGGGCGTGACCGCCGCCATGATTCTGCTCTCGCTGGGCTACAACGCGCTGCACTTTTCCAGCATCTGGATGCTCTGCCTCAAAACCGTCCTGTTGGTCCTGCTGTCCATCCCGGCGGTCTGTTTCTGCTTTGATGTGAAGCTGATGCGGGCGCTCTTCATTGTTACCGCTGCCGCTGCGGCCCAGCATCTCAGTTTCAAGGTGGGCCAGACGGCCGCTTCGCTGGGCCGGATGGTGTGGGGCAGGGGCATTCTGACCGATATGGGGGTCTATCTGGCGGGCTTTGCCGCGGCGTTGAGCCTGTGCTGGCTGGTCTTTGCCCGCAGGCTGGGCCGGATCGAACATCCCCACAGCAGCCGCTCCACCCTGGGTATGCTGCTGGCGGTCCAGCTGACCACCAATCTGATGCAGAACCTCCTGCTTTTGTCCCCCGATCTGGCCGGGAGCGTGCTGTACTATGTCTTTCAGCTCTACGGCATTTTGGTCTGTCTGTTCATCCTGGGGCTGCAATGTGAGATGGGTTCCCGGCAGGCGGTCCAGCAGGACAACGCCCTTCTCAACCAGCTGATCTACCAGCAGAAACAACAGTTGGATGTCCGCCGGGAGGTCATCGGGGTCATCAATGCCCGCTGCCACGAACTCAAACAGCAGACCGCGGCCCTGCGGGGACTGATTCCCCCCGAACAGCTGGAAGCTCTCAACCAGGCGGTCGCCGCCTATGACACCGCGGTGGACACCGGCAGCGAGCCGCTCAACGTCCTTCTGTCCGAAAAACAGCTTCTCTGCCAGAGCAAACAGATTGCATTTGACTGCATGGCCGACGGCAAAGCCCTGGCTTTTCTGCGCACCTCCGACCTCTATGCCCTGTTGGGCAACCTGCTGGACAATGCCGTCACTGCCGCCGGAAAGGTGGATGACCCGGCCGGCCGCTACATCCGTCTGGAAGTGGCCCGAAAGCGGGGGATGGTGCTGGTCCACTGTGAGAACAGCTGTATCCCGGAGGACCTGCCCGCCCTCCGGGACGGACTGCCGGTGCCTGATTCCGGGCGGCTGCGGGGTCTCCATGGGTTTGGCCTGGAAACCATCCGCACCATTGTGGAAAAATACGGCGGTTCCTGCCGGGTGAGTACCGGAAAAGAGACCTTTGTGATGAATCTGCTCTTTCCGCGGATGGACGGATGCAGTTGAGGGCGGAAAAGTGACAGTTTGGGCAGCTTCACTTGAAAAGTATCTGATTTTGCTGGAATATATGTACAAAGAACTTTGTGTTTTGTGCAAATCATCCCGGTTTCAGGGGACGGTCTGACAACACAGAGCCGATTGAAGAAGGAGGTTCTATCATGTTCCGCAAAGTCAATCTGTGGCGCGGCACCTCTCTGGTGATGGCTTTGCTGCTGGCAATCTCGCTGGCAGCGGGGTCGGTGCTGGAAATGTACCGCACTTCGGTGGACGCATTCTTCGGCACCCGCAGCCAGAGAACCGTCACCGACACCACCGGTAGCGAGGAGGACGCCTGGACCTACAAGTCCGACTTCACCACTGCCCAGGAGGCCTACGAGGGTCTGAAGGATTTCGCGATCCGCGAATCCCAGGAGACCGTAGCCCTGCTGAAAAATGAAAACGACGCCCTGCCGCTGGCCAAGGACGCCAAAATCACCCTGTTCGGCATCCGCAGCTATGCGCCGGTCTACGGCGGCAGCGGCGGCAGCGTCACCGACGGCAAGTCCACCGTCGAAATCTTCGACTGCTTCACCGAGCGCGGCTTCCAGCTGAATCCCTCCATGCTGGCAGCCTACCAGGCCTATTTCGCCGACAAAGAGTGGACGGTGCCCCAGTTCGGCGGCGGCGTCCTCCCCGAGTACGCCGAAATCACCAGCTACAACGACCCCTGCGAACTGAGTCTGGATGAGCTGGCCGCCCTCAACCCCGCCTATAACTCCGAATACGACGCCTACGGCGACGCCGCCATCGTGGTGGTGGGCCGGCCCAACGGTGAAAACGGCGACGGCTACTATCCCGGCGAAGAGGGCCTGGCCGAGGGCGTTTCCACCGTCACCGGCAACATCCTGAGCCTCAGCGACGAGGAAATGGCCCTGATCGAGGAGGCCAAGGCCAACTTTGACAAGGTCATTGTCCTGGTCAACGCCACCAACCAGATGGAAATCGCCAACCTCCAGGATGACCCCGACATCGACGCCATCCTCTGGATTGGCCTGCCCGGCGCCTACGGCTTCTATGGCGTGGCCGACGTGCTGAACGGCACCGTCTCGCCCTCGGCTCACCTGGGCGATGTCTACGCCAAGAACACCGCCGTGGCCCCTGCCATGATGAACTACGGCGACATTCCCTGGGCCAACGCCGCCGACTTTGACGCCGCGGCCAGCGTCAACTCCTACCTGATCGAGGCCGAGGGCATCTACACCGGCTACCGCTACTATGAGACCCGGTATGCTGACATTGTCATGGGCAACGGCGGCAGCGAGGCTTCCGCCGGAACCTACGCCAACCCCGACGGCACCGTGGCCACCGTGGACGGCGTCTGGGACTATGAAAACGAGATGGTGTATCCCTTCGGCTACGGCCTGTCCTACACCACCTTTGAGCAGACGCTGGACAGCGTCGAGATCATGGGCAATAAAAAGACGGCCACCGTCACCGTCACCGTGACCAACACCGGCGACACCGCCGGCAAGGACGTGATTCAGCTCTACGCCCAGGCGCCCTACACCGACTATGACCGTCAGTACGGCATTGAAAAGTCCGCCGTCCAGCTGATGGACTACGAAAAGACCGAGACCCTGGCCCCCGGCGAGAGCCAGACCATCACCATGGAAGTGGACATGGCCAACCTCGCCAGCTATGACTCGGAAAATGCACAGACCTACATTGTGGACCCGGGCGACTACTACTTCGCCATCGGCACCGATTCCCATGACGCCCTGAACAACATCCTGGCCGCCCAGGGTTACACCACCGCCGACGGCATGACCGACGAGGGCGACGCCTCCAAGACCTACCACTGGACCTGGGAGGGCGAGGTGGACAGCCAGACCTTCTCGGTCAGCAAGAACGGCACCGAAATCACCAACCAGCTGTCCGAGGGCGACTACGCCATGGACTTCAACGCCTTCCAGCCGGGTACCGTCACCTATCTGTCCCGCAGCGACTGGAATGGCACCTTCCCCAAGACCTACACCGGCCTGGTGGCCGATGAGAACCTGTCCCGGCTGCTGAACAACGATTTCATCGAGCTGAAAACCGGTGAGGACACCTCTGATCTGATCTTCGGCGACACCAGCAGCGATTTGACCATCAGTGATCTCAAGGGCGCCGACTTCGACGATCCCCGCTGGGAAGAGCTGCTCAACAAGGTGACGGTGCAGGAATTCCTGGACTTCGCCGCCAACGCCTTCCACAACATTGCGGCCATCCCCTCGGTGGGCCTGATGCAGTATGCGGCCGACGACGGCCCCGGCGGCTCGGATTCCCACTATCTGACCGAGGGCTCTTACCAGGGCGTTCCCTATGAGGATGCCGCCGAGTACGACTACGGCACCCGGGTGGCGCCCTCGCCGGTCAACCTGGCTTACAGCTGGAACAAGGAGCTGGCCTATGAGAACGGCCAGATCATCCTGGGCGAGAGCACCCTGGTGCTCAACCTGCCCATCATGATCGGCCCCGGCATGAACCTCCACCGCCACGCCTACAACAGCCGCGGCCATGAGTATTATTCCGAAGATCCCATCCTGTCGGGCTACACCGGCAGCGCTGTGGTCCAGGGCGCCCAGTCCAAGGGCTGCCTGGTCAACATCAAGCACGCCGCCTTCAACGATCAGGAAATCAACCGCGCCGGTATCGCCGTCTTTATGAGCGAGGCCAAGGCCCGGGAGATGGAGCTGCGCAACCTCCAGCAGGCCTTTGAGGCCAACGGCAAGCCCGCCTCCTTCGAGAGTGATCCCGAGATGGAGAACAGCTACACCACCGGCGCGCTGGGCGTCATGAGCTCCTACAACCGGATCGGTGCGGTGGCCTCCAGCGCCAACTACGGCGTACAGGTGGCCATCATGCGCAACGAGTGGGGCTTCAAGGGCTACAACGTCACCGACTTCACCGGCGTATCCCTGAAGGCTGCCCCCAAGGAGAGCATCCTGGCCGGCACCAACGCCTTCTGCGGCTTCGGCATCGACGAGAGCATCACCTACTGGAATCCCGAGAGCCTCAGCGGCGACCATGATATGCTGGCTGCCATCCGGCAGAACCTGCACTACACCCTGTACGCCCTGGCCAACAGCGCGGCCATGAACGGCGTGAACGCCACCACCCACACCGAAAATGTCATGACCTGGTGGCGCGGCGCCTACATCGGCTGCTCGGTCGTCTTTGCCGTGGGCCTGGTTGGCTGCCTGGCGGGCTGCGCCGTCAGCCGCAAAAAGGCCAAGAGGAGGGTCTGAGCTATGAAACAGCAGAAAATTTCCGTCACCGGTCTGGTGGCTGTCCTCGCCGCCCTGGTCGGCCTGGCTTTCTACCTGGTCACCACCCTGACCGGCTATCTGACCGGCAGCACCCCCAGCCCCCTGGTTCTGGTCTGTTCGGTTGCCGCCGTCCTCCTGCTGGCGGTCCTGGCCTCGGGCAGAACCACCGGCGGCGTCCGGGACCTGGTCATCCTCGCCGCGGGATTTTGCCTGATCGCCGGCATGATCTTCTTTGCGCTGGGCCGCACCTCTCTGGCAGCGGATATCTATTTCATCCCTGTCAACTACCCGGCCTCGGAGGAGACCGCCTTCCAGCTGTCGCTGGTGGGCATCGCCGGATACCTGGTGGCCATCCTTGCGGATCTGGTAGCTGCGTTCTCGGCTGACAAGGATTGATTTTCTCCATCTTGTCACCCTGAAAAAGCCCGGCCTGTTTCCAAGGCCGGAAGCGGGGCGCCGGCGGGGACTTCGGGTGCAGCAGACAGACCCGGGGTTCCCGGACCGGCGCCCTGTTGTTTCAGGGGACAGACCCAAAAGGAAAGGACATGCCATGAAACCCATTACACTGCATACCGGCTGGACCTGCCGGCATCTGGACCAGCCCGGCCCCGGCCAGCCGGTGACCATCCCCCACGACGCCATGCTGGCTGAGCCCAAGAGCGAGACCGCCCCCGGCGGCACCAACACCGGCTGGTACGAGGGATTTGATTATATCTATGAAAAGACCCTGCATCCCACCGCCGACCAGGCCGCCCGGCAGATGATCCTGGAATTTGAGGGAGTCTACCGCAAAGCGGAAGTCTGGCTGAACGGGGAAAAGCTGGCTTTCCGCCCCTACGGCTACACCAACTTTTATCTGGACCTCACCGGCAAGCTCAAGCCCGACGCCGACAACCTCCTGGAAGTGATTGCCCGCAACGCCGACCAGCCCAACAGCCGCTGGTACTCGGGGGCCGGCATCTACCGGCCGGTGATCCTCTGGACGGCGGAACAGGGGGGCTGCATCCTGCCCGACGGGGTGCGGGTCCGCACCCTCTCCCTGGACCCGGCCCGGGTGGAAATCACCGCCCGGACCCGCGGACAGGGCGCCCTGCGGGCCGAAGTGCTGGACGGGGACACCATGCTGGCCTCCGGCGAGGCGGACCAGGGCAAGGTGATTCTGACCCTGCCCGGGGCCCGGCCCTGGAGCCCGGAAGACCCCCAGCTGTACACCTGCCGGGTGCATTTCGGCGGGGATGTCCACGAGACCACCTTCGGCCTGCGGACTCTGTCCTGGGGCCAGCAGGGCCTGCTGCTGAACGGCGAACGCTGCCTGCTGCAGGGGGCCTGCATCCACCACGACAACGGCCTGTTGGGGGCGGCCTGCTATCCCGACGCGGTGGAGCGGAAGGTCCGCCTCCTGAAGGAGACCGGCTACAACGCCATCCGCTCGGCCCACAATCCCTGTTCCAAGGCGCTGCTGGAGGCCTGTGACCGGCAGGGCATGCTGGTGATGGACGAGTACATCGACCACTGGTACATCCACAAGACCCGCTACGACTACACCGAGTTTTTCGGCGCCTGGTGGAAACAGGACCTGACCGACATGGTCAACAAGGACTACAATCATCCCTGCGTGATTCTCTATTCCACCGGCAATGAGGTCAGCGAGACGGCCCAGCCCCGGGGCATCTATCTGACCAGGCAGATGACCGAATTCCTCCACGGCCTGGACGACACCCGCCCGGTGACCTGCGGGGTGAATATCTTTTTCAATTTCCTGTCCTCGGCGGGCTTTGGGGTCTACAGCGACGACAAAGCCGAAAAGGAAGCGGCCAAAGCCGAGGCCGCCCGGGCCAAGGGCAAGAACACCAAACAAAAGGCGGTGGGCAGCCAATTCTTCAACAATCTGGCCGGCCTGCTGGGAGATGAATTCATGAAGCGGGGCGCCACCCTCCACGGCTGCGATGTCAAGACCCGGGGCGCCTTCGCCAATATGGACATTGCGGGGTACAACTACGGCATCTACCGCTATGCCCACGACCTGAAAAAATATCCGGGCCGGCTGATTCTGGGCAGCGAAACCTTCTGCAACGACGCCTACCGGTTCCGGGAGATGGCCAAAAAAGAGCCCCGGATCATCGGGGACTTTGTCTGGGCCGGCATGGACTACCTGGGGGAAGTGATGGTGGGTTCCTGGGAATATGCCGACTACGCCAAGCGGTTTGACGGCGGCCTGGGCTGGGTCAGCGCCGGTTCGGGCCGGATTGACCTGACCGGCAAACCGCTGGGAGAGGCCCTCTATACCCGGGTGGCGCTGGAAGCGGAGCAGGGGCCCTTCATCGCCGTCTGCCCGGTCAACCACACCGGCGACAAGCACAGCCCCTCGGCCTGGAAGATGTCCAACGCCATCCCCAGCTGGAGCTGGCAGGGCTGCGAGGGCAAAAAGGCCCATGTGGAGGTTTATGCCCGGGCCGCCCAGGTGGAACTGGTGCTGAACGGCAGGACCATTGCCCGGAAAGCCATGAAAAACGACTGCATCGCCCGGTTTGCGGTGACCTACCAAAACGGCGTCCTGGAGGCCATCGCCCGGGACCCGGAGGGCCATGAAACCGGCCGCACCAGCCTGGTGACCGCCGGCAGCGAGACCTGCCTGCGGGCAGAGCCGGAGCGCGGGACGGTGGCGCCCGGCCATCTGGCCTACATCCGGCTGCGGTTCACCGGCCCCGAGGGCACCACCAAGCCCCTGGCGCGGGCCCTGATTTCGGTGGAGGTGGAGGGCGGCAAACTGCTGGGCCTGGGCAGCGCCTGCCCCTTCTATGAGCTGGATTATACCGGCTCGGTCACCGACACCTATTACGGCGAGGCCCTGGCCATTGTCCAGGCCGGGGAGAGCGGCAGCGTCCGGCTGCACGCCGTCTCGGACGGTCTGGCCGCCGACGCCCACATTGCCATCCGGGAGGAAACAGCATGAACATCCAAGCATCCGCCGCCCGCTGGTGGGACGGCTTTTCACAAAAACACAAGACAGTGGCCCAGGTCATCAAATTTTACGCCTTTTCCATGCTGGTGACGGTATTTCAGTATGCGCTGCTGACCTTTCTGCCGGGGGTGTTTTTCCGGCTGACCGACTGGTGCAGCATCCCCTGCCAGCTCATCCATCTCCAGCTGGGCCCGGTGGATACCTACGTCTTTAACTATCCCGTCACCGGCGACGAGACCGGCGGCATGGGGTATTTTGCGGCCTTCGCCATCACCCTGTTCCTGGCCCAGTGCATCAATTTCCCCATGCAGCGGAATGTGACCTTTCACTCCAAGGGGAACATCGGGTATCAGATTTTCTGGTACATCATCGCCTTTGCGCTGATTACGGTGGTGTGCAGCTTCCTGATGGGTCTGTATCTGCCCCTGTGCCGGCGGTTCTTCCCGGCGGCGGTCTACAACATTCTGGTCACCATCATCAACGGCGGCGTTCAGATGCTGATTTATTTCCCCATCTACAAAATCATTTTCCCCGAAGGGCAGGTTAAACAAAAATGAGCCAGACAAAAACCAAACAGCGCTGGAGCAAAATCCTCGCCGCCCTCACCCTGGAGGAAAAATGCGCCCTTCTCTCGGGAGCCGAAACCTTTAAGACCCGGGCCATGCCCCGGCACGGCATCCCCGCCCTGTGGCTGTCGGACGGCCCCCATGGGGTCCGCAAACAGGCCGGGGAAAGCGACCACCTGGGCCTCAACCCCAGCGAACCGGCCACCTGTTTCCCGACGGCCGCCGCCGTGGCCAACAGCTGGGACCCCGCCCTGGGGGAGGCCATCGGCCAGGCCCTGGGGGAGGAGGCCGCCGCCCAGGGGGTGGGGGTCCTGCTGGGCCCCGGCCTGAACATCCAGCGCAATCCCCTCTGCGGCCGGAATTTTGAGTATTTTTCGGAGGACCCCTGGCTTTCCGGCAAGATGGCGGCGGGCTATATCCGGGGCATTCAGTCCCGGGGGATCGGGGCCTGTCCCAAGCATTTCGCCGTCAACAGCCAGGAAACCCGGCGGATGGTGTCGGATTCGGTTCTGGACGAGCGCACCCTCCGGGAACTCTATCTCACCGGCTTTGAAATCGCGGTCCGGGAGGGAAGGCCCAAAACCATCATGACCAGCTACAACCGGGTGAACGGCGTCTATGCCAACGAAAACCCGCATCTGCTCCAGGATATCCTGCGGGGAGAATGGGGATTTGACGGGGCCGTGGTCACCGACTGGGGCGGTTCCAACGACCACGCCCTGGGGGTCAAGATGGGGTCCACCCTGGAAATGCCGGCGCTGGGCGGGGACGCAGTTCGGGAGCTGCTGCGGGCCGTCCGGGATGGAAAAATAGCGGTGGCCGACCTGGATGCCCGGGTGGAGGAACTGCTGGACCTGATCTTCTCCACCCGGCAGGCCCTGGACGCCGCACCTGCATCCTTTGACCAGGAGGCCCACCACACTTTGGCCCGCCGGGCGGCGGAAGAGAGCATGGTCCTGCTGAAAAATCAGGGGGACCTGCTGCCCTGGACGCCCGAGACCACTGTGGCGGTGATCGGAGATTTTGCCGAGACGCCCCGTTACCAGGGGGCGGGTTCCAGCATGGTGAATGCCATCCAGGTGGATACCCTGCTGGAAGCCCTGCGGGACAGCGGATTGCAGGTGATGGGATACGAGCCGGGCTTTGACCGCCACGGCGCCCCCGATGCGGCCAAACAGGCCCGGGCCGCGGCCCTGGCGCAAAAGGCCGACGCGGTGCTTCTCTGTCTGGGTCTGGACGAGGTGCAGGAGAGCGAAGGACTGGACCGGGCTTCCATGAAGCTGGCCCAGAATCAAATCGATCTGCTGAAGGCTGTCCATCAAGTCAATCCCAGGATTGCGGTGATTTTTCACGCCGGAAGTCCGGTGGAGATGCCGTGGCTGGACCAGTGTCAGGCCCTGCTGTACGCCTCCCTCAGCGGACAGGCGGGGGCAGGGGCCCTGGCCGATGCCCTGACCGGCAAGGTCAACCCCAGCGGCAAGCTGGCCGAGACCTGGCCGGTGCGGTATGAGGACATCCCGGCTTCCGACCATTTTGCCCAGGAGGGACGGACGGTGGAATACCGGGAGGGCCTCTATGTGGGCTACCGCTATTTTGTCACGGCCCAAAAGCCGGTGCTGTTCCCCTTTGGGTACGGGCTGTCCTACACCCGGTTTGCCTACCGTGAACTTTCGGTGCAAAGGGACCGGGTCTCTCTGACCGTCACCAACACCGGCAAAGTGCCGGGCACCGAAATCGTCCAGCTCTATCTGGCAAAGCCGGACAGCTGCGTCTACCGTCCCGCCCGGGAGCTGAAAGGCTTTGCCCGGGTTACGCTGGCACCGGGAGCATCCAAACGGGTGGATTTGCCCCTGGATGAGAGGGCGTTCCGCTTCTGGAACACCGCCGCCGGCCGCTGGGAAATCGAGGGTGGGAGATATCAGGTGCTGGTGGGAGCCAGCGCCGAGGAGATCCGCCTGGAAGGGGAAATCACGGTGGAGGGGAACCTCTCGGTTGTGCCGGAACAGGACCCCCGTCTGGCCTGCTACCGCACCGCGCAGGTGCGGCAGGTGCCGGACGAGGCCTTCGAGGCTCTGCTGGGCCGGCCCATCCCCTCCGCCCGGGTGACCATCGACCGGAATATCACCTTTGGGGAACTGAACCATGGCCGCAGCCCCCTGGGCTGGCTGGCCTGCGCCGTCCTGACCTCCATGCTGCAAAAGAGCATCCGCTGGGGACATCCCGACCTGAACCTTTTGTTCATCTACAATATGCCTCTGCGGGGCCTGGCCAAGATGACCAGCGGCGCCGTCAGCATGGGAATGGTGGACGGTCTGGTGATGGAGGCCCGGGGATTCTGGATCATCGGCCTGCTGCGGACCCTGGCGGCCTTTCTCTGGAATCTGGTGCAGAACCGCAGCCTGGAAAAAAGGCTGAAAAACAGCTGAATACGCCAAAGCCGCACCCGGCCGGGTGCGGCTTTTTGTTGGTTCCAGTATTTGGTGATGCTGTCACAGAACCAAGGGGCGTTTTCGGGTATACTTGTTTCATCAACCAAATCAATTCACCCCTTTGGATCGAATCAGGAAAGGAGCTGACCCATATGGCAGCCATCAATCTCAATCTGGAACAGTTCAACGAAATGGCCGCCGGCACCAAGCCGGTGCTGGTGGACTTCTGGGCACCCTGGTGCGGCCACTGCCGCCGGCTGGCCCCTGCCTACGAGCAAATTGCAGACAAATACGGCGAGGAGCTGGTGGTGGCCAAAGTCAATGTGGACGAGGTGCCCCAGCTGGCAAAAGACGCCAAGGTGACTTCCATCCCCACCCTGGTCCTCTACAAGGAGGGCAAGATGGTGGATTCTGTGGTGGGCCCCGGCTCCAAAGCAGCCATCGAGCAGTTCATCCAGGGAGCTCTGGCAAAGTAACACAAGGAGGTGTGAACCATGGGCGAACGTCCTGTCTACGATATGATCGTTGTGGGCGGCGGGCCGGCAGGCTATACGGCGGCCCTCTATGCCGCCCGGGCCGGTCTGACCACGCTGGTGCTGGAAAAGCTGTCGGCCGGCGGTCAGATGGCCCTGACCGAGCAGATCGACAACTATCCCGGCTTTGAGGAGGGGATCGACGGCTTTACCCTGGCGGAACAGATGCAGCGGCAGGCCGAAACGTTCGGCGCCGCCACCGAATACGCCGAGGTGGAACGGCTGGACCTGACCGCTTCGCCCAAGGTGCTCCACACCAGTGAGGGAGTCTTCTATGCCAGGACGGTTGCCTTTGCCACCGGAGCCAATCCCCGGGAGCTGGGCCTGCCGGATGAAGCGGCCCTGGTGGGCCGCGGGGTGGCCTACTGTGCCGCCTGTGACGGGATGCGGTACAAGGACAAAACCGTCGTGGTGGTGGGCGGCGGCAATTCCGCCGCCGCAGACGCTTTGATCCTCAGCCGCATTGCCAAAAAAGTGATCCTGGTCCACCGCAGGGACGCCCTGCGGGCCACCAAGGTCTATCACGAGCCCCTGATGAAAACCCAAAATCTGGAGTTCCGCTGGAACAGCACCGTGTCGGCCCTGCTCCACGGGGAAGAGCTGACCGGGGTCCGGCTGAAGGACACCGTCACCGGCGCCGAGACCGATCTGGCCTGCGATGCGGTGTTTGTCAGCATCGGCCGCAAGCCCGCCACCGAACTGGTGGAAGGCCAGCTGGAACTGGACCGGAGCGGCTATATCATGGCAGACGAGACAACCCGAACCAACATCCCCGGCGTCTTCGCCGTGGGAGATGTGCGGACCAAACCCCTCCGTCAGGTGGTGACCGCTGTGGCCGACGGGGCTGTGGCAGTCCATATGGCGGAGGAGTATCTGGCAGGAGGTGCCTGATATGAAGGAAAAAGCCCGAAAATGGATGAAACCCGCTCTCTTTACCCTGGGCGGGGCACTGGTGGGCCTGGGCTACTATCTGGTGGCAGGCTGTCCCACCGGCAGCTGCATCATCACTTCCAGCCCCTTTACCTCCATGGCCTATATGGGCCTGGTGGGCTGGCTGCTGTCCGGTATATTCGGAACGGGGTGCGGCGGCCAGTGCAATATGTGATTTCGTTTCTGGAAGGGATCATCACCTTCATTTCCCCCTGTCTTTTGCCCATGCTCCCCATCTACATCTCCTATTTTGCAGGGGGCGGGGAGCGCACCGTCCGCAAGACCCTCACCGGGGCCCTCGGCTTTGTCGCCGGTTTTACCCTGGTGTTTGTGGCCATGGGCGCTCTGGCCGGGACGGTGGGCGGTTTCCTGCGGGAGTACCAGACCGCCGTGAACCTGGTGTCGGGTCTGGTGGTGATTTTCTTCGGCCTCCACTTTTTGGGGGTGTTCCGGCTGAACCTGTTTCAGGGCAGCCGCCATCAGGTGGACACCAGCGACATGGGCTTTTTCCAGGCGCTGGTGTTCGGCGTCATCTTCTCGGTGGGCTGGACCCCCTGCGTGGGGGCGTTCCTGGGCTCGGCTCTGGCGCTGGCTTCCCAGCAGGGCCATGTGGTCCAGGGGGTGCTGATGCTGCTGGCCTACTCCCTGGGCCTGGGGATTCCCTTTGTCCTCAGCGCCGTATTGATCGACTATCTGAAATCGGCCTTTGACTGGATCAAACGCCATTATGGGGTCATCAATGCCCTTTCGGGCGGACTGCTGGTGTTCATCGGCGTTCTGATGGCCACCGGAACCCTGGGCCGGCTGCTGGCCCTGCTGAGCTAAGGAGGCAGGCATGGACAAAAAGCGAATCGTATTTGTACTGGGTCTGGTGTTTGTCCTTCTGCTGGGAGGGGCTTACACCCTCTATGGATGGCTGGGAAAGGGGCTCACCCACAACCAGCTGACGGTGGAATCCTCCCAGAGCCAGGCGGCCGGCAGCGGGCAGACGGCGGACAGCGGAGAGACCTCCGAGCCTGAAAAGGCGCTGGCGCCGGATTTCACGGTTTATGATCGGGAGGGCAACCAGGTTCATCTGTCCGACTACATCGGCAAGCCTCTGGTGGTGAATTTCTGGGCCAGCTGGTGCGGCCCCTGCCAGATGGAGATGCCAGATTTCCAGGACAAATACCTGGAGCTGGGAGAGGAAATCCAGTTCCTGATGATTAACATGACCGACGGCGGCCGGGAGACGGTGGACAGCGCGTCTGCTTTCATAGAAGAGCAGGGGTATACCTTCCCGGTGCTGTATGATACCGACTCAGATGCGGCCATCACCTATGGGGCTTATTCCCTGCCCACCACCTATTTCATCGATGCCGAAGGATATGCAGTGGCCCGGGCCACCGGCGCCATCGATGCCGACACCTTACAGCAGGGCATCGACCTGATTGCACCCACAACCTGAGCATACAAAAAAACACCGCACAGATGGTGCGGTGTTTTTTTGTATGCAGAAAACCGGACTTTGCCACGGGCGGAGTCCGGTTTTTGTTTGCCGGAAAAAACGCAGAAAACACCCGTTTTACAAACCGGAAAACAGGACTGAAAGGACACACTGGGGGAAAACCGGGGCGGGTGATAGGATAGGGTCAGGCGGCCGGACAGCGGCAGAAAGGAGCGAAACAATGGCGAGAAAGAAAAACGGCAGCCTGACAGATTTACAGAAAACCACCGATCTGCTGAGCGGACTGCTGGTCCAGGAAGCGCGGGCCCTGGCGGCCCGGCGGCGTCAGTCCGACGGAGAGGGAGACATGAAAGCCCTCAAGGAGATCACTGCGGTGCTCAAGGATTTGGCGGCCGTGGCCAAGAGCCTGGGCGAGCAGAGCGGCGAGAGCGACGGGCCGGAATACGGCGTGGTGCTGCTGCCGCAGGTGGAAGGAAAGGAGGAGACAACAGGATGAACCGGCAGGCCCCCATCATCTGGCAGCCCCAGCCCCGGCAGCGGGCGTTCATGGAGCGCAGCGAGCCGGAAGCTCTCTACGGAGGGGCGGCCGGCGGGGGAAAGAGCGACGCGCTGGTGATCGAGGCGCTGCGGCAGGTGGACATTCCCCACTACCGGGCCCTGATTCTGCGGAAAACCTTCCCCCAGCTGAGCGACCTGGTGGACAAGAGCATGAACTATTACCGCCGGGCTTTCCCGGGGGCCCAGTACAATGCCACCGCCCACGTCTGGATTTTCCCCAGCGGGGCCAAGATCTACTTCGGGTCGATGCAGTACACCAAGGACCGCACCAACTACCAGGGCAAGGCCTTCGACTTCATCGGGTTTGACGAGCTGACCCATTTTGAGTGGGAGGAGTACAGCTACATGATGAGCCGCAACCGCCCCACCGGCCCCGGCACCCGGGTGTACATGCGGGCCACCACCAACCCCGGCGGGGTGGGCCACGGCTGGGTGAAAGAACGGTTCATCACCCCCGCGCCCCCCGGCACACCCATCCGGGAGGAATACCAGGTGCGAATGCCCGACGGCACCACCCGGACCTATACCCGGGCACGGGTGTTCATCCCTTCCAGCGTCTTTGACAATCCCGCCCTGCTGGCCAACGACCCCGACTATCTGGCCAGCCTGGCCGCCCTCCCCGAGGCGGAAAAGCAGGCCCTGCTCTATGGCAGCTGGGACAGCTTTTCGGGCCAGGTGTTCACCGAGTGGCGCAACGACCCCGAACATTACCGGGACCAGCGCTGGACCCATGTGGTGGAACCCTTTGAGATTCCCAAACACTGGCGGATCTGGCGGGGGTACGACTTCGGGTATTCCCGGCCCTTCTCGGTGGGGTGGTACGCGGTGGACGAGGACGGCCGCATCTACCGGATCAAGGAGCTGTACGGCTGCACCGGCCGACCCAACGAGGGGCTCCGGCTGGACCCGGTGGAACAGGCCCGGCGGATTCGGGAGGCGGAACAGAACGACCCCGTCCTCCGGGGCCGGGTGATCCGCGGGGTGGCCGACCCGGCCATCTTCGACGAGAGCCGGGGAGAGAGCATCGCCGCCATGATGGAGCGGCCTCCGGGCGGCATCCACTGGGCGGCGGCCGACAACACCCGTCTGGCCGGCAAGATGCAGATGCACTACCGTTTGGCCTTCGACGGGGAGGGGCGGCCCATGTTCCAGGTGTTCCGCACCTGCAAACATTTCATCCGCACCATCCCCTCTCTGGTGTACGACGAGAGCAACGTGGAGGATGTGGATTCCCGCCAGGAGGATCACATCTACGACGAGTGCCGGTATGTCCTGATGGAAAATCCCATCAGTCCGCCCTCGCGGCCGGCGCCGGCGCCCCTGCCCGACGACCCCCTGGACCTGCGGCCCCGCAGACAGGCGGCATTTTACAGAATATGAGGTGAAACGATGCAAGAAAAGGAAATTCAGATGCAGGCCGCGCCGGTCATCGGCCCCGAACAGGCCGCCGAGGCAGAGCGCATCCTGCACAAGTATAAGGCCGGCAAGGCGGCTTTGGACCGGCGTCTCATCGACAATGAGCTGTGGTTTCGGATGGCCCACTGGAAGCAGTACAAAAACCGGATGATGGAGGGCAAACCCCAGCCCTCCAGCGGGTGGCTGTTCAACTCCATCGCCAGCAAGCACGCCGACGCCATGGACAACTACCCCGAACCCAACGTCCTGCCCCGGGCAGCCGACGACGAGGCCACCGCCCGGACCCTCTCCAGCATTTTGCCGGTGGTGCTGGAGCAGGCCGACTACGAGCAGGTCTACTCCGACAGCTGGTGGCGGAAGCTGAAACAGGGCACCGGTGTCAAGGGGGTCTTTTGGGACCCCACTGCCCGGGGCGGTCTGGGGGAAATCGCCATCCGGTCCATGAATCTCCTGATGCTCTATTGGGAGCCGGGGATCATGGACATCCAGGACAGCCCCCACTTTTTCAGCCTGAGCCTGGAGGATTCGGACCAGCTGGCCGCCCGGTATCCCCAGCTGCGGGGCCGCACCGGCGGCACCATCGATGCGGCCCGGTACATCCACGACGACAGCATCGACACCACCGACAAAAGCGTGGTGGTGGACTGGTACTACAAAAAGCCGGGCCCCGGCGGTAAAGAGCTGGTGCACTACTGCAAGTTCTGCAACGGGATCGTCCTCTATGCCAGCGAAAACGACCCCCGTCTGGCCGAAAAAGGTTTCTATGACCACGGGAAGTATCCCTTCGTCTTTGACGTGCTGTTCCAGGAAGAGGACAGCCCGGCGGGCTTCGGGTACATCGACATCATGAAGGACTGCCAGAACTCCATCGACAAGATGAACCAGGCCATGGACGAAAATGTCCTGCTGGCCTCCAAACAGCGGTATGTTCTCAGCGATTCGGCCGGGGTCAACGAAGAAGAACTGACCGACTTTGGCCGGGACATCATCCATGTCACCGGCCGGCTCAACGACGACAGTTTCCATCAGCTCCAGACCGCGGGACTCCAGTCCAGTTCCATCACCTACCGCAACAGCCGGGTGGACGAGCTGAAGGAGATCAGCGGCAACCGGGACATCAGCCAGGGCGGCACCTCGGGGGGCGTGACGGCGGCTTCGGCCATCGCAGCCCTGCAGGAGGCCGGAAGCAAGCTGTCCCGGGACATGCTCAAGAGCGCGTACCGGGCCTTCGCCAAGGAGTGCTATCTGGTCATCGACCTGATGCGGCAGTTTTACGACGAGGAGCGGGTCTTTCGGATCACCGGGGAAAAGGGACAGAACGTCTTTGTGCAGTTCAGCGGCGCGGCGCTGCGGGCTGTGCCGGCCGCCAGCGTGGGCGGCGTCGAGCTGGGCAGCCGGGAACCGGTCTTTGACATCACCATCTCGGCGGCCAAAAAGTCCACTTTCAGCCGCCTCACCCAGAACGAGACCGCCAAGGAGTGCTATCAGCTGGGCTTCTTCAACCCGGCCAACGCCGACGCGGCACTGGCTGCCCTGGAGATGATGGACTTTGAGGGGATCGAGAAGGTCCGCCAGCGGGTGCGGCAAAACGGCACCCTGGCCAAACAGCTTCAGATGGCCCAGCAGCAGCTGACCCGGCTGACCCAGGCGGCCCGGACCGTCCGCACCGCCGGCGGGCAGAAAACCACTGCCGCCCAGCCGGCCAGCCCCAACGCGGCGGCCCGCAGAGCCATGAACACCAACACAAGGAGGTAACTACCGATGATCCAAGCAATTTACAGTGAGCTGGACGGTCCCGCCGGGGTGACCCGGCGTCTGGAAGTCAAAGGCCACGCCGGCTATGCGCCGGCCGGACAGGACATTGTCTGCGCCGGGGCCAGCATTTTGGCCCAGGCCCTGATCTGGATGGCCGCCGAGTCGGAACACGCCGCCTGCACCGCGTCGGACGGTCCCGAGGGACCCCGGGTGGTGATTACGGCGGAACCCGGTGCAGACCCCGGGGAAGCGCAGCGGCTGGACGGCGGGTTTGAGCTGGTCAAGACCGGCCTGGCCCTGCTGGCCGAGCGGTATCCCGACAACCTGCGGTTTGCCGACACCAGCAGCCGGGGCGAGGAGGGGATGATCGATCTGCAGCTCTTTGCCCAGAAGGACAAAAAGGACCGGAAGGGCCCCTCCCTCAGCCGGGAACAGGAGCGGCAGGCGATGGCAGAGGGCACCATGGGCCGCCGCAGCAAGAAACAGGACCAGGAAGCGCCGCCTCCGCCCAAGGATGCAGCTCCCCTGCGGCAGACGGAACAGCCCCGCCGGGAGCCCATGATGGGCATCGGCGAGGTGGGACGGTTCATCCGTTCCCTCCACCGGCAGTGGGCCCGGGAGGAGGCAGAAATGCGCCGGGGCGACCCCAAGTTCTCCCTGAAGGAGGCCCTGAAAAACCCCGCCATGCGCCGGATGATGCGGATACCCGGGATGCGGATGCAGGAGGCCTACCACGCAGCCTTCTACGACAAGCTGATGGAGGGCACCGCCCGCACTGTGGAACAGGGAGTGATGAACCGGGTCCAGGAACGGGGCGCCCGCCCCACGGAAAACGGCATCCACAGCCAGGGCGCCATGACCACCGCCCCCGATGTGAGCCGGATGAGCCGGGCCCAGCGGGAGGCCATCGAGCGGGAGGCCCTCCACGGGGCCAGAATCCGCCTGTAAGTTTTCAGGATACGCGCCGGCTTCGGCCGGCATGGAATAGCAAAGAAAGGATTGACACATGAAACACAACGAATTCGCCTTTGACCTGCAGTTCTTTGCCGATGCGTCCAGCCAGCTGCAGAACACCACCGCAGCTTCGGGCATGACCGCCGAGATGAAGACCTTCTATGAGAAGCGTCTGATTGACCAGGCTGAGCCCCGGCTGGTCCACGACCAGTTTGCCGACTACTACCCCATGCCGGTGGGCGGCGGCAAGACCATCGAGTTCCGCAAGTATGACAGCCTGCCCAAGGCAACCACTCCGCTGACCGAAGGCGTCACCCCCGACGGCCAGAGCCTGACCGTCTCCACCATCAAGAGCGACCTGCACCAGTACGGCGGCTGGACCCCCCTGACCGACGTGCTCCAGATGACTGCCATCGACAACAATGTGGTCCAGGCCACCCGCATTCTGGCCAGCCAAGCCGGCCGCACCCTGGACACCCTGACCCGGGATGTCCTGGCCGGCGGCACCAATGTCATCTACGCCCCCAAGGTGGCCGAGGACGGCACCGAGACCGCCGTCACCAGCCGCGCCAATCTGACCCTGGCATGCAAGCTGACCCCCAAGCTGTTCTTCCAGGCGGCGGCCCAGCTGGGCGCTATGAACGCCGACACCCTGGGCGACAGCTATGTGGCCATCATCCACCCCTACGCCGCCTACGACCTCAAGACCAGCAAGGAGTGGATCGAGGTCCACAAGTACGCCGACCCCGAGGCCATGTACCGGGGCGAGATCGGCAAGCTGGGCAACATCCGCTTCATCGAGACCAGCGAGGCCAAGATCTGGAAGGATGACACCTGCCCCTCTGACGGTAGCAGCGGCCGCTACGCGGTGTTCGGCACCCTGGTGCTGGGCGCCCACGCCTACGGCGTCACCGAGCTGGAGGGCGGCGGCCTGGAGCACATCGTCAAGCAGCTGGGCTACGGCGACGACCCCCTGAACCAGCGCGCTTCGGTGGGCTGGAAGGGCATGCGGGCCGCCGAGCGTCTGGTGGAACAGTACATGGTCCGCATCGAGAGCCTGTCCAGCTATTCGGCTTCGGCAGCCGCCAACTGAGCCAAAAGGGCAGAAAGGAGAAATGATCCATGGCAGAGGACAAGGTCCGCATCCGTCTGTTTAAGGACAACGGCCGCTACAAGGGCGACCTGTTTGTCAGCGTCAACGGCGTCAACTACAAGATTCGCCGCGGCGTCGAGGTGGAAGTGCCCCGGGCCGTCGCCGAGGTGCTGGAACACAGCCAGCGCCAGGATGATCTGACCGCCGCCCGCATTGCGGCGGCCGAGGACGCAGCAGGGAAGTAATTGAATCAGCCCGGCACAGCGCATGGTCCGGTGTGCCGGGCTTTTTTCCAGAGAAAGGAGGCTTGCAGATGACGGCAGGCGAGGCAATCAGTCAGGCCAGGGCCATGCGCCCGGGCTGTGAGATCGACGAAGAAACCATGAAAGGCTGGCTGCGGGGACAGGACGGCGAAGTCCGTACCCGGCTCATGCAGCCCGTCGGCGCGGAGGGATTCGACAGCGTGGGGGCAGACCTGCTCTGGGCGGACGGATTGGCGGACAGTGCAGAACTGCTCATCCCCTTCCCATTTGACCGGGTGTATCCCCACTATCTGTCTGGGATGACCGACGCCGCCCTGGGGGAAAACGACCGCTACAGCGGGGAAATGGCCCGCTGCAATGCGGTGCTGGGGGAATTTGCGGTCTGGCTGCGGCGCAATTTCAAACCTGTGCCCCGGCAGGTGCGCTGGTAAAGGGGGGATTTCATGTATTTGCCTGAACTGCCCGCCCTCAAAAACAGCCGCAAACAAATGCGGGTGTTTGGCGGGCTGAATGAAACCTTCGGCTGCACCGAGGCCGAATATGCGGCGGGAGAAAATTTCTCCAGCCGGGACTTTCCGGCCCTGTCCACCCGGATTCCCCGCCGCCGCCTGCGGGATTTGACCGGGGTGGACGGGATGTACCATCTGAACGGTTTTCTTCTGATCGGCGGGGGCGGTCTGACCTATACCCCCGACAGCGGGGCGGAGCCGGTGGTGCTCAGCGGCGTATTGACGGAAGGGAAAAAGGCCCTGGTGGGCATCGGCACCCAGGTCCTGATTTTTCCTGACCAAAAGGCCTTTGACACCGCCGACGGCACCCTCAAAAATCTGGGGGCATCCTGGGCCGGCGGGGGCGCTTCCATCGAGATGATCCCCTGCGACGCCGACGGCACCACCTACACCGTCAACAGCTGGGGCCTGTCCGAGCCCCAAAGCCCCCAGGACGGGGAAGTCTTTTTGAAAGTGGTGAGCCAGTCCAGCCCCTGGAACGCCGACGGCGTGCTGGAAATTTACAGCAGTTCTTTGGAGCGGTGGACTGCGGTGACCCTGGATTACTGCCGGATCTACGCCGAGGGCATCGGAAAGGAGTTCGCGGTATGGGATACCGTCACGGTGGAGGGCACCGCCGCGTCTGCCGCCGGGGTCTGCGAGGACCTGGACGGAGAAAAAGTCCTCTACAATGCCGGCGATGACTGGCTGATGGTCCAGGTGACCCCGGGCGGGGAACATTTCTACGGAAAGATGCTGCAGACCGGCCGGGAGGTGGTCTGGACCAGTCTGGACGGGACATCCACCCTGTCTTACACCGTCGAAAATGCCGTCCGGTGCGAACGGCGGGTGCCCCGCCTGGACTACCTGACCGAGTGCGACAACCGGGTCTGGGGCTGTTCCAGCGGGGAAAATGTGATCTACGCCTGCAAATTGGGAGATCCCACCAACTGGTTCTCCTACCGGAACACCGCCGCCGACAGCTACGCGGTGACGGTGGGCAGCGACGGCAATTTTACCGGGGCGGCCACCTGCATGGGCTATGTGCTGTTTTTCAAAGAGAACACCCTGCACAAGCTCTGTGGGACCAAACCCTCAGATTTTCAGCTGAGCTCCCTGCGGTGCCGCGGCGTGGCCCAGAATGCCGCCCAGAGCCTCTGTGTCATCAACGAGACCCTGTATTATCTCTCCCCCGAAGGAGTGATGGCCTGGGATGGCAGCCTGCCGGTGAAGGTGTCCGGCGTGTTGGATTCCCAGCGGCTGGCTGAGGTCCGGCAGGCCGCCGGCGGATGGCTGGACGGGCGGTATTATCTCTGGCTGGGGCTGGAGGCCGGCGGCCGCCTTCTGGTCTACGACACCGAGCGGGGCCTGTGGCACCAGGAGGACCCCGGCGATGGCGGGCAGCTGGAACTGATGTCCAGCGGCCGGCAGCTCTATCTCTGGGACGGCGCCGCCCTCTGGGCGGCGGGACCGGCCCGGGACGAGGATATCGTCATGGCCGGCGGGGAAGGGCAGGGCGAAGCAGAACTTCCCTTCCGGCTGGAGACCGGGGACATCGGCCTGGACGAGAGCGAGGACAAGTATCTCTCCCGGCTGACCCTCCGGCTGGACGCCAAACAGGGGACCTATCTGGAAGTCTGGGCCAGCTGTGACGGCGGGCCCTGGGAAAAACTGGCCGCGGCGCTGGCCCGGGACGAAAAGGAAAAGCTGTGCATTTCGCTGGTGCCCCGGCGCCACGATACCATCCGGTTCCGGCTGACCGGCACCGGGCAGATGACCCTGCGCAGCGTCAGCCGCACCTTTGCCGCGGCCAAGGGCGGCCTGTAAAGAAAGGAGCATTTTGCCTATGGCAAGCATTGCAGGGCTGAGCAAGCTGGGCCTGCCCCGGCTGAGCGACAGCATGAACCCGGAGGATGCGCGGGTGATCCGCAATTACCTCTATCAGATGCAGGAACAGTTACAGTATGTTTTGACCAATATCGACACCGACAACCTCTCGGAGGGGCTGCGAAGCCAGCTCCAGGGGAACGGGCAGTGAGAAAGGGGGAGCCAGATGGCGACCAATCGTAAAAAAGACCCCTACAGCACCCAGGGCCTCAACGACAAGGCCTCGGTGCAGCAGGCGCTGGCCTCGGCCCAGTACCAGCCGGGGGCGTCGGTGAGCAGTGCGGCCAGCGCCCTGGAACAGTGGCAGGCCAGCCGGCCGGCGGCCTATCAGAGCCAGTATCAGGATCAGATCAACAGCCTGTTGGACAAGGCGATGGGGCAGGAGAGCTTTTCCTATGACTATGCCTCCGACCCGCTGTACCGTCAGTACGCCCAGACCTATCGTCAGAACGCCCACGACGCCAGCACCGACGCCGCAGCCCAGGCTGCATCCCTGACCGGCGGCTACGGGTCCAGCTACGCCACCAGTGCGGCCCAGCAGGCCTATCAGCAGCAGATGAACGGGCTGAACAGCGTGATTCCCACCCTGTACAGTCTGGCCCTGGACAGCTACACCAGCGAGGGCGATCTGCTGATGAATCAGATCAACGCCCTCAACACCCAGGAACAGAACGCACAGGATCTCTATTACCGGCAGCTGGACGACTATTATACCCAGCTGGAGCAGAAGCAGGACGCCTACAGCGCCGCCTATGCCCAGGACTACGCCCAGTACACCGACTACCTGAACAACCTGAACACCCTCTACGGCTACTACAGCGAGGAAGAGGCGGCAGAAGCCAGCCGCCGCCAGCAGACCTTCAACAACGTCATGAGCGTGCTGGGCCTGGTGGGCAATGCGGTTCAGCTGGCCATCAGCGGCACCACTGGTCTGGGGTCTCTGCTGAGCAGTCTGGCCCAGGCCGGCTACGGCATGTACGCCGACAACCGGGACTACGAGGCCGACCGGGCCGACGCCGCCTGGAGCCAGCAGATGCAGGAACAGCTGCGCCAGGACAGTCTGGCCCAGCAGTCCTACGAGGATCAGGTCGCCGCCCAGAAGTACCAGGACACCCTGACCCAGCAGCAGTTTGACAACGATGTCACCAGCCAGAAGCTGGCCATCGCCCAGGGTGAATGGGAGCTCAAGCGGACCCAGGCGCAGCAGGAAGCCGCGGCGGCCAGCGCCCGCGCCGCCGCCCAGTCCTCCAAGTCCTCGGGCAGTTCCTCCAGCTCGGGCAGCAAGAACAGTTCCTCGGGCAGCACCGGCACCACTGCGGCTTCCAGCGGGACCGGCGGGATGGATTACGTCCAGTTCGCCCGGAAGATGCGGTCCCAGGGATACAGCATCGACGAAATCAAAGACATGTTCGACGCCATGCGGGACCAGTGACGGCACCGAAAGGGCGCACCCCCCAGGGGTGCGCCCTTTTGTTCTGCACCGGCCAATGAAAACAGGCGCACCCGAAAAGGTGCGCCTGTTCTCATGAAGATTGGAAAAGAAAGGAAATATGAAATGGAGAGGAAGTTTGGTTGAAAGCAATCAGTTCTTCTTGATCTTGGTCAGGGCCTCGTTGATCTGGCGCTTGACATCGGCGGTGAAGGACTTGCTGGCCATCTTCATCATATCGGCCAGACGCATGGTGCCCATGATGCCGCCCTGATCGTCGTCCTTGTCGTTGCCCATCATGCTCATCATGCTGCTCTTGGCAAAGACCTGCATGGCGTCATGGATGACGGCTGCCGTCTCGCTGTTGGCCAGCAGATCGGTGACCTTGTCCTTGATGGAGTAGAAGCCCTCGGGATAGTCCAGCGGCTTGCGGGCAGCGCGGGCGGCGGGATCGTCAAACCAGTTGGCGGCTTCGTTGCCCTCGGGCAGGTCGTAAGCGTAGTTGTGCTCGGCCACGCCGTTCAGGGTGATGGTGTTGGCGGTGACATCGCCGCACTTGGCGGTGACGGTGTTGGGGCCGTCGTTCAGGGGCACATCCTTGAACACGGCGGCGTGATCCTCAGCGGGCAGGGTGGCGACCTCGGCGCCGTTCACCACCAGGGTGACGGTGGGGCAGTTGGTGTAGACGGTGACGTTCCGCTCGCCGGGGGCGCGGTCCACAAACCGGACGCCACAGACGTGCATCATCGGCTCGGTGGTCCAGTAGGCCTGGTAGATGTAGAAGGCATCCTTCTTGATCTTGCGGTCGTAGGTCACCAGGCCCTTGTTGTTCCGGCCCTGGACGCCGCCCTCGTCGCGGCCGTCCGCGGCAAAGTCGAACATGTTCCACAGATGGGTGGCCCACAGGTAGGGACGGGTTGCGAAGGTCTTGAGCATCTCATGGTGATACTCGCAGGCGTATTCCTCGGTGTAGTCGTGGTTCTCGGGGTAGGCGGAGTGCCACTTGGTGATGGCCTCGGAGCCGTACTCCGACACGCCCAGGCAGCGGTCGGGATAGAGGGCGTGGAACTTGTCCAGCCAGGGGCCGTTGTCGGCGGCCTCGCCGAAGTACCAGCCGAAGTAGTGGTTATAGCTCACCACATCGGTAATCATGTTGTGTTCGCTGTCCATGGGGGTCATGGTGACCTGGGCCATGGTGGTCATACGGCTGGGGTCCAGCCGCTTGGCCAGGGCGTTCAGCTCCCGCAGGTTCCGGCGCAGGTCCTCCCGGTCTTTGCCGATGAGGATCTCGTTGGAGATGCCCCAGAAGAAGATGGAGGGATGGTTGTAGTTCTGGCTGACGAGCTCGGTCATCTGGCTGATGGTGTTGTCGTGGGCCTCTTTGCCGGGAATGAAGCGGCTGATGAAGGGAATTTCGGCCCAGACCACAAAGCCGGTGTGGTCGCACAGGTCATAGAAGTGCTGGTCATGCTGATAGTGGGCCAGACGGATGGTGTTGGCGCCCACTTCCTTAATCAGGGCGATGTCCTCCTCGTGGTCGGCGCGGCTGATGGCCCAGCCCTTGTCCAGACGGTCCTGATGGCGGGCGACGCCGTGCAGGGGGACATTCTTGCCGTTGAGCCAGAAGCCGGTGTTGGGGTCCACATGGAAGGAGCGGTAGCCGTAGTCCACCGCCACGGTGTCCAGCACTTCCTCGCCCCGGACAATGGAGGCCTCTGCGGTGTAGCAGTAGGGATCGGCCATGCCGTTCCACAGGTGGGGGGCCTTGACCGACAGGGTCATGACCAGATGGGGCTCGGCAGGAGCAGAGCCGGAGGCCACAATGGCGCCGTCGGCGTCCTTCAGGTCTACATTGACGGTGCAGCCCTCAGCCTCCACCGGGAACAGGTCCAGACGGGTGTTGCCGGCCACACTGGGGGTGACAAAGACGGCGCTGGTGCCGCCCTTCATCAGGTCGAAGTGGGCGGGGGAAGTCTCGATGAAGCCGACTTCCCGGTACAGGCCGCCGAAGAAGGTGAAGTCGGCAGTCTGGGGGTAGATGTCGGAGGGAGCGTTGGAAACGTCCACCCGGACCACGTTGCCGGTGGGCTTCATGGCAGGAGTCAGATCAAAGCGGAAGGTGGAGAAACCGCCCTTGTGCTCGCCCATCAGGCGGCCGTTGCAGTAGACGGTGGCCACATGGTTGGCGCCCTTGAACTCAATAAACTGACGTTTGCCGTCGGTGGGATTGGGGACGGCAATCTCGTAGGTGCCGACGCCGCGCCAGTAGTCGTTGCCGCCGTCCTGGCCGTCCTTCGCATTCCAGGTGTGGGGGAGTGCTACCGTGGCAAAGGGTTCACCGCCCTTGGAAAAGCGGGCGGAGGTGAGCAGTGTGGTTGTGCGCATGGGTCATGCTCCTTTCAGATGCAAAAACATTCGGTCCGAGAGACGCGGCTCCCGCTGTATCTCTACAGGTGACAGCCTCAGTATATCATCCCCAAAGAAAAGTAGGTAGGAATATTTTGGGGAAGTTCCGTAGAATTTTTAGTCCATAGGGGGGAGTTTCCGGCATTGTTCATAAAATGTTTAAAAACAGAGCGCCGGAGCACCAAAAATCCCCCGCGCCCGGGGCGAACCAGGCGCGGGGGAACAAAAACAGGGTCCCGCAGATGTTATACGCCGGAATAGGCCGAGAAGCCGCCGTCCACCGGCAGGGTGACGCCGGTGATGAAGCTGGCTGCCTTCTCATTCACCAGGAACAGCAGGGCGCCTTCCAGCTCGGCACTGTCCCCGAAGCGGCCCATGGGGGTGGCGGCCAGAATCTTGCCGGTGCGGGCGGTGGGGGTGCCGTCCTCGTTGTAGAGGAGCTGTTTGTTCTGGCCGGCGGCAAAGAAACCGGGGGCGATGGCGTTGACCCGGATGCCCTGGTGGCTGAAATGCACCGCCAGCCACTCGGTCAGGTTGGACACGGCGGACTTGGCGCCCGAATAGGCGGGAATCTTGGTCAGGGGGATGTGGGCGTTCATGCTGGAGATGTTCAGGATGCAGCAGCCGGCGCGGCCCAGCATCTGGGGCACAAAGGCCTGGGTGGGCAGAATGGTGCCCAGGAAGTTCAGGTCAAAGACCCCGGTCACCGCCTCGGGGGCAAGGTCAAAGAAGCTGCGGACGCTCTCATCGGTGATGTCGCCGTCCTCATAGTATTCCTTGTCGGTGGTGGCCTTGGGATTGTTGCCGCCGGCGCCGTTGATGAGGATGTCGCAGGGGCCGAAGTCGGTCAGAACCTGGGCCGCGGCGGCCTGGCAGCTGGCCGCGTCCACCACGTTGCAGGTGTAGGCTTTGGCCACACCGCCCTCGGCGTTGATCTCATCGGCGTAGACCTGGGCCTTGGAGACGGTCCGGTTCAGAAGGGCCACTTTGGCCCCCGCACGGGCCAGCACCTTGGCCATGTCCGAGCAGAGCACCCCGCCCGCACCGGTCACAACGGCAACCTTGCCGGTCAAATTGGTATCCAATACGTTTTTCTGCATCCTGATGTTTCCTCCCTAATCGATGGCCCTTAGTAGCGCAGGCCGAAATTCAGCTCGTAGTAGTTGCCGGCCGCGTCGCGGTAGGCGTAGGCCTTGCCGTTTTCGTCCTTCAGGGCATCGGCCATGTACTGGTCCTTGTCGTAGCCGGGCACATCGTTGGGGCTGGCGCAGATGCCGTCGGCGTTCACGGCCAGGACCTCATCCCCGCGGGGCAGGGTGATGGGCAGGCGGCCGATGGGGGCAAACCGGCCAAAGATCACGTCCATGGTGGCGGAGGGGTAGGTGTCAAAGCCGGCGGTCAGGGCGTCGGCGTAGGGCTCCACGTTGCCCACCATCCAGGCCAGGGGGAAGTTGATGTTGGTGATGACCTTGCCGCCGTTGGCGTGGACGGCCGCCGCAATCTCGGGAATCCGCTTGGCGCCCGACAGGGTGGTCTCCAGGTGGGTTTCGGCCTGGGGCTTGCCGTCGGCGCTGACATTGTGGACCACCTTGTCCTCGCAGATGTCCAGTTCCAGATAGCCCGGGGTGGCGTTGAAGTAGGCGCCGGAAGAGGGGCTCACCATCAGGATGGCGTAATTGGCCTGGGCGGGGTCGTCGGTCAGGTGGTAGTTGGCCAGCATCTCGCGCAGGGCCTTGGTGGCAGCGGCGCCGCCCTCGGGGGTCTTGGCGAAGGCTTCGGCATAGATCTTGCTGCCCGACAGCTTGTCGCTGGTCAGGGGCAGGGTGTGATCCTGGTTCTTGAGCAGGACGACGCTCTCGCGGTGGACCAGGGAGGCCTCGTTCCAGTCGTCCTCGTTGGCCACCACGTCGGCGGCGTGCTGGGGATCGGCATAGGGGTTCTCAAACATGCCCTGCTGGAACAGCTCGGTGAGGGTGCGGGTGACGGCGCGGTCCAGGCTGGCATCGGTCAGGACCAGGTCCTCCTTCTTGAATCCCTCGGGAACCGGGTGAGTGTCATAATAGCCGTTGGTGGCGCGGTCGTAGGCTTCGCGGCCGTCGGCGTTGTCGAACAGGCCGCTGATGAGGTCCACGCCCGACTGGGTCACGGCAAAGCCGATCCGCTCGGGCACGTCCAGGGCCTCGACGCCCCACTTCATATTGTGGGTGATGCCGGTATCCGAGTTGATGTAGCCCTCAAAGCCCATCTGGCCCCGCAGGATGCCGTCGATGAACACCTTGTTGTAGGCGAAGCCGTAGGGGTCCATCCGCAGGGGATTGCCTGCACAGTCGGTCTGGGGTGCGCTCTTGGCGGCCGCCGGCTTGGAGTAGTAGGGCATGATGGAAGCGGCGTGATACTTGACGGCGGGGCGGAAGGTGGGAATGTGGTATTTCTGGAGGGAGCCCTCGGTGGCATAGACGTTCCACTGGCCGGCGGCATAGTGGGGGTCAAAGCCGTTTTCGCGGGCGCCGCCGCCGGGGAAGTGCTTGACGGTCATGGAGACGCCGTCCTTGGTGACGCCGTCGGGGCTGCCCTGGATGCCGGGGATCAGACGCTCAAAGATCTTCTCGATCAGGACGGGGTCCTCGCCGAAGGTGCCGAAGGTCCGCTGCCAGCGGGGATCGCTGACGCAGTCGGCCATGTACATATAGCCCTTGCGCAGGCCGCAGGCCGACCACTCCCGGCGGATGCAGTCGGCAAACTTGTCGATGATGGACAACTCGCCGTCCTCACCCCGGACGGCGGCCGCAATGCCCAGGGTGCCGGGCCAGGTGGCAAAGACGCCCGAGGCGTCGTTCATGCCAAAGACCACCTCGCCGTTCTCGTTGCGGGAGTTGGACACCACCTGCACCGGGACAAAGTGGTCGCACTCCTCGGCCACGGCGTGGAGCTGGTTGAGCCAGTCGGCCATATAGGAGGGGGTGGGGTTGGCGCGGAGAATCAGGTGGCGGTTGAACCAGTCCTTAATCAGGGTGGTGGTGCCGGGCAGGTGCTGCTCGCCGAAGATGGTCTTGCCGTTGAAATCGGCGTCATCCAGGACGCCCGACTCGTCGGGAATCACCTTGTGGTCGGCGCTGGGGGCCGGGCACTCGGCGCCCATCCGCCAGTCCGAGATGAACAGCTGGGCGATCTTCTCCTGGACGGTCAGGGTCTTGACGTAGGCGGCGGCCCGCTCGGCGGGGGACAGGCGCCAGTCGTTGACGGCGGTCACCTCGCCGGTACCGTCGATGTCCTTAAAGGTCAGGCCGTCTTTCTCGATGACCCGGCGGGAGACGGTGCCGATGGTGGGGCCGTTGGGGTTGTGGTAATATTTGAGGTTGTCGGATGCTTTCTTTGCCATGAAGCCTTCCTCCTTCATAGGTACGCGGGTGGGCCGGTGTGCGAAGCCGGCGGGCGGACGGTGGGTGACAAACCCCCATAGTGCCTCTATTATCGCATAAACCGCCCGGAAAAGGGAAGGATTATTTTTGGCAGAATCCGTAGAATTTTTTCATTGTGTCTGAAATTGACAGATTTTTGGCAAAGAAATCGTGAATAACAGAGGAAATTTCACAGCCCCCAAATGGCTCCGGCAGGCCGGCGCTCTCTTTTCTGCCATCAAGTTTTGTGTTATAATATGATGGAAAAGTTGTATAATCATGCGCCAGGGAATGGCGGGAAAAGCGGAGAAGAATGGACCCGTCCGGGACGGATGGGATCAAAAAGGAGATATGGGGAACAAGAGGTGATTGGATTGAATGTGGAGATCAGCCGGGTGCTGGAAAAACTGACCAGTGCGCAGAATCTGGGGCTGACCCGGATGACGCCCCCCTTTGACGGGATCGAAAACTTCGACTACGGATTGCGCCGGGCCCTGGACCCCGCCTTTGACTGGAAGGCCTTCGGCGACATGCTGCTTCATCAGGTGCCGGCCCGGACCCTGGTATTTGCCCGGGGGGTGTTTGAGCTGCGGTTTGCGCTGTTTCTCCTGCCCGACGAAAAGGATACCCTCTATTGCATCGGGCCCTGGGCGGAAGGGCCCCGGTCGCCCGAATCCATCGCCTGGTGCAATACCTATCTGGACGAGAAGGCCCAGAAGGTCATCGAGGAATACCACAACCGGGTGCGGCAGATCGACGACATTGCCATCAAGAGCACCTTGTTTGCGGTGATATCCCTTTTGTACCCCGAGGGAGAATTGAAAACCGAGGAGTGGCGGGAGTTCATGCCGATGAATTTCCGCCCCGGGCTGGAGAGCTTCAGCGACACATCCTTCACCGAGGATCTGCCCGCCGAGCTGGTGGCCGAGCGGTACGCCGCCGAAAACAAGATGCTCCAGGCGGTGGCGAAAGGGGACTCGGCGTCGGCCCTGGGAGCGTATGAGAGTTTCCGGCGGTTCCAGGTGACGCCGCGGCTCCACAGCCTGCTGCGGGATTTCAAAAACTTTTCCATCATCCTCAACAGCCTGCTCCGCAAATCCATCGAGCAGGCCAGCGTCCACCCCTATTACATTGACCAGATCTCGGCCCGGTTCGCCATCGAGATCGAGGCCCTCACCAGTCTGGAAGAAGGGGAACGGCTCCGGGTTCGGATGGTGAAAGAGTACTGTCTCTATGTCCAGAAGTACTCCCTGCGGCAGTACAGCCCCTTGATTCAAAAGGTCATCAACCAGATCAACCTCCACATGGATTCGGACCTCTCCCTCAAAAGTCTGGCGGCCCAGTGCTACATCAGCCCCAGCTATTTATCCAGCGTCTTTAAACAGGAGACCGGCCAGACCCTCACCGACTACATCAGCAGCCGCCGGATGGAGCGGGCCGCCAAGCTGCTGCTGACCACCAACGCCCGGGTGGCCATGGTGGCCGAGGAGGTGGGAATTCTGGATGTGAATTACTTTACCAAGATGTTCAAGAGCGCCACCGGCCTCACCCCCACCCATTACCGGCGGGACAAGCGGGCCCAGATGTCCCTGGAAGTGGCCCCAGACGGCTCGCTGCCCCGGGCCCAGGGAGCCCATGGGAAAGAAAAACAGGAAAAGTTGAGAAAATCCTGAATTTACCCCTTGCAAAGCTGCGCGTAGTATGCTATAATACAACCCGCAGTTGCGCTGCTATAGCTCAGTTGGTAGAGCGCATCCTTGGTAAGGATGAGGTCTCCAGTTCGAATCTGGATAGCAGCTCCATGCCAAAAACCGCTCTCTCCGCTTCGGGGAGGGCGGTTTTGTTTTGGGGCGGGGGACCGGCGGCGGGAACGCTTTGGACCGCTGGGGCATAGGATGAAAACAGCCATCATTTTTGAAAGGAGTTTTCTTCCATGTGCAACAACAATGTCCCCAGAACCGCCAGTGAAACCCAGACCTGCCCCGCGGTGGGCTATCAGTCGGCATCCGTCTGCGTGCCGGTGACGGTGACCCCCTTTGCAGAGGCAGGGTCCACCACCACCAAGTGCTGCGGCGATCCGGTGGTGACCCCCGGCCGCGAGGTCTGCGACGGGGTGAAAAATGGCTCCTGCTTTTTCACCATCACCCAGAACATCTGTGTGGCGGTGCCGGTGGAGTTCGGCGCGGTAGCCACCGTGGGCGACAGCTACATCAGCTGCAACGGCGCTTCCGGGCAGGACATCTGCGCCGGCTGCGAGAGCGTCCCGCCGGTGGAGACCCCCGAGACCCCGTCCCTCTGATGGACTGGCCGCCCCGAAACGGATTTTGCGCATGAACGGGGCCGCCGTCTGCGCTGAACAGGCACAGGACGGCAAGCCCCGGCCTGCGCCGGGGGGAATCAAAGAGATGCGGCGTGCCCCGGGGCCTGAAGGCTTCGGGGGCTTTCCTGCGCAGCAGCGCGAAAAGGTAAATTGGCATATCAGAAAAAAGAAGTTTTTTGATTTTTTGGATTTTCACTTGACAAAGTCAAATGAATCCTGTATACTTGATCTCGTCAAGTGAAGGAAAGGAGCGGACCCATGTTCAACACACTCGCCTATTATTCGTCTGTCTTGTACCGGGATTTCACAGCTTACACCAGCGAAAAGCTGGAAAAGCTGGGACTGCATTTCGGGTTGTTGTTCTTTCTGATCTATGTGGGAAAACATCCGGGCGCTACGCCCTCGGACTTGACCCAGACGCTGCGGCTGGACTGGGGCCATTCGCAGCGCTGCATCACCAAACTGGTGGACAGCGGTTTCCTCACCAAGGAAAAGGTGGGCCGGCGCTATCAGCTGCACCTGACCGAAAAGGGCCAGGAGGCGTTTGAAGTCAGCCACCAGGTCTTTTTCGACTGGGACGACCAGCGTCTGACCGCCCTGTCAGAGGAGGAGCGCCGGACCTTGTTTGCACTGCTGCAAAAGGTCGCCCGCCGTCAGGAATCTTCCCCCCATTCGGCCGCGGAATGCCCCCGTTCTGCCGGCCAGACCCCGGCGCAGGACTGAACGCCCGGGGCGTCTGATTGCATCCGCTTACCAACCCTACATCAAAAACAGGAGAAATTGAATCATGAAAAAAGCATCGAAAATCTGGCTCTGGGTCGCCCTTGTACTCTGCGTCTGCACCACCGGCCTCAACCTCTCGGAGGGCCGCTGGCTGTCCGTCGGCATCGCCGTTGTCTCCATCATCGGCCTGTGCACCCTGCTGTTTGGCCAGCGCAAGGCCGGCTTCATCGTCATGTGCGTCTGCGCCGTGGGCTCCTTCATCGTGGGCTCGGTCCAGAACTTTGCAGAGCTGGGTGCCGTCAGCATCCTGATGTCCCTGATCGGCTCGGCCCTGGTCCCCGTCATCACCGGCCTGTTCATCAGAAGCCAGTGGAGCGAACTGAAGTAACCTTTTTCCTCCGGGCCGGTGTGTTCCTTCTTTCCACGCCGGCAGTCAGGTGTAAAAAACCCGCGCCTTTTCGTGCATCGAAAGGGCGCGGGCTTTTTGCTGCCGGCGGTCTGTTTCCGGCAAAAAAATACCGCCGCGGCAGCTTTGAGGCTGGCGGCGGTACCGGAGGGAATGTGATGTTTGGGAAGACAGCCTTTACTGCAGCTTCTCGAGGATGCTCTCCACACTGACTCCATTGGTGAGGAGTTTTTCAACCGCGGTGTCGATCTCGGCTTTCCGCGCTTCCTGGGTGGCTTTGGCCTCCTCGGCAGCCTGTTTGGCTTCCAGCTTGGCAATCATTTTGTCGGCCGTTTTCAGGGCGGCTTTCTTGCTCTTGAGCTGGGCTTTCAGGTCGGCAATCTCGCCGTTGATGGCGTCGATCTCACCGGTCAGCTGCTCTTTTTCCGCATTCTTTTCTGCGACGGCTGCTGCATAGTCGGCAGCAGAATGTGCCTTGAGGGTTTTGACTTTGTTTTTGCTTCCCTTGGGTCTGGGCATAGTGTTTTTCCTCCCAAAATATAAAGAATGATTGCTGTACTTTGAGTATAGCATGAAGCATATTCCGGTGCAATATTTTTATGTCGAAAATTTAATTTTCACATAAATTTTATGGCTGTATTCAGGACCGATTCCTGGATGCAAAAAAGAAAAAATCCGCACGGTTTTCGCCGCACAGACGGCGAAAGGTGCGGACAATATTTTAAACAAGTTTATAGTCCGGCGGCGGCCGCGGCCAGCTTGATAACGCCGGCCAGAACCATCACCAAAATAGGGTCCAGTTTATACTTCAAAAGCAGGACCAGACAGAGGATAAACAGGACCACCATCACCCAGTGGGTGGCGGCCAGGGCGATGACGGCATCGGCGCCCCAAAATGCCGAAATCAGAATCGAAATACCCGCCGAAGCAATCATGGCCACCACCGCGGGACGGAGGGAACCCAGGACCCCCTGTAAGAGGGCGAGATTGCGATATTTCAGATAGAGCCGGGCGATCAGGGTGACGATGATGCAGGAGGGCAAAATACAGCCCAGCGTGGCGGCCACGGCGCCCGCGGGACCCGCAATTTTAATCCCCACAAAGGTGGCGGCATTGATGGCGATGGGGCCGGGGGTCATCTGGGAAATGGTAATCAAATCGGTGAATTCCGGCATGCTGAGCCAGCCGTGCTGATCCACGATCTGGCCCTGAATCAAGGGGACGGCGGCGTAGCCCCCGCCGAAGCTGAAAGCGCCGATCTGCAGGAAACTCAAAAACAACTGAAACAGAATCATTTTGCAGCCCCCTCTTTCCGGTGCAGCAGGGTTCGCACCACCCCCAGCAGGGCGCAGACCAGCACCACAATCACCACATTTACCCCGAAAAAGCAGGTGGCCGCAAAGGCTCCCACCATGATGGCGATGGAGAAGGGGCTTTTGCTTTTGACCACGTCGGACCCCATTTCCCAGACCACCGAGGCGATCACGGCGCCGACGCCGGCCTGCATCCCTTCCAGCATCTGGCTGACCAGAAAATTATCCCGAAAAGCGGCATAAAAAACCGAGATCACCGAGATGATGACGAAGGGCGGCAGGATGGTGGCCACAATGGCCACCAGGGCGCCCACCATGCCCGCCAACTGATAGCCCACCACAATGGCGCCGTTGACCGCAATGGCGCCCGGCGCCGACTGGGCAATGGCCACCAGATCCAGCATTTCATCCTCTTCAATCCAGTGGTATTCGTCCACAAATTTTTTCTTCAGCAGGGTGACGATGACGTACCCGCCCCCGAAGGTGAAGGCGCTGAGATACAGGGTGGAGACAAACAACCGGATCAGAATCTGCTTTTGGTCTTTCATCTTGGATTTGTCCGTCCTTTCTTGTTCCATTCTCTACAACATAGCACGGGCCGGAAGGAAAGTCAACGCTCCCGCCCTTTCGGCCGGAAGGGGACGGGAATTTCACAAATTTATCGCTCTTTTTGTGACATATGCAACAGCAAAGACATGTTTTTTCCATTCACCTCAAATATTGGAGTGATATACTTATCTTGGCACGCCGGGCGGAAAAGTCCGGCGGGGTCGGTTTCCCGAACGAAATCCCTGTATGAGAAAGCATCCAGAAAGGATAGTGCGCAGATGAAAACGAAGCCAAAACAAAAAAGACGTATTTGGATTCCGATTGTAATCCTGGCAGCTGTGATCCTGCTGATCGCTGCGCTGGTACCCATCGTGGTGCCGGCGGTGGGCAAATGGTTCACCGACCAGGAAAACGAAATCCGCGATGGCTGGGAAGTGGATGTCGGCGATCTGATCGGCGTCGACGAGACGGAGCAGATTGAAATTTGTGAAGCGCCGGTGGAATCCAGCATCACCGTGCTGCAGCTGATCCCGGTCGAGATCGACCAGGACGGGTTTACCTACTACGATACCAGCGTCCAGCAGAGAATCCGGCGGATGCTGGACCGCGGGCACACCGCGGCGGCCGACGGGCACCAGTGGACCGCCGAAACCCCGATGGCCGTCCTGAATCCCTTCGGCACCGGGTCCAACGGCCTGTATCTCTATTTTGAGACCGACCTGCCCACCCGGGTGGAATACACCATCCATGTGGAGGACGAGCGGATTCCCGATTTCACCGCCACCGCCGCCGACAGCTCGGGGGAGGAATATTCCACCGCCCATGAATTCCAGATGATCGGCCTGGTGCCCGGCGAGACAAACCAGGTCACCATGACCATCCGGGGCAGCTGGGGGAACATCCGCCAGCGGGTCCGGTTTACCATCGAGATGCCCGAGACCTATTCCGGCTATGACACGGTTTTGGAGGTCACCGACGGCACCAGCACCGAAACCCAGGACGAGGGCCTGTTCACCATGATGCGGACCAACGGCTATCTGGGCTACGGCTTCCTGTACGACAACAGCGGCGTGATGCGGTACGAGATGGTCCTGGAGGGCTTCGGGATGGACCGTATCCTGACCTACGGGGACGAAATCGTCACCTGTGTTTCTTCCAACAAGCTGGCCCGGATCAACGGCCTGGGCGAGGTGGAACAGGTCTACCCCCTGGGGGACTATGAGCTCCACCACGACATCAACTACGGCCAGGATGGCACGGTGGTGGCCCTGGCCGAAAAGATCGACGCGGTGGACGTGGAAGATCTGGTGCTGGAAATCAACCTGGAGACCGGCGAAGTCACCGAACTGCTGGACTGCAAGGATCTGATGGCGGACTACCACGACCAGACACGGCCCATCAAGGGCACCGACCCCTTCTTCTGGCAGGTGGGGGAGCAGGACTGGATTCACCTGAACACCGTCCAGTATCTGCCCGACACCGACAGTCTGGTGGTTTCCTCTCGGGAGACTTCCACCGTCATCTGCGTCCAGGATGTCCACAGCACCCCTGCCATCAGCTGGATGTGCGGCGACCCCGATTTCTGGGCGGGGACCGACTATGCGGCCTACTGTCTGGAGCCGGTGAATGATTTCACCTGGCAGTACGGGCAGCACAGCGTGGAATACGCCGCCGGCGAGGAGGAGGGCATCTGCTATCTGCGGATGTTCAACAACAACTATTGGGCCCTGTCCTCCCGGGACGACTACGAGCCGGACCTGCCCGAGGGAGTGTGTACCGACCTCTACGGCAGCGACGAGGATCGCAGTTATGCCTATATCTACCGGATCGACACCAACGCCGGCACGGTGGAGCTGGTGGAATCCTTCCCGGTGCCCTATTCCAGCATCGTCTCCAACGCCACCCTCCATGAGGAGACCGGACACTGGACGGTGAACAGCGGCGTTGCCATGGTGTTCGGCGAGTACGACGCCGACGGGAATCTGATCCGTCAATACAGCTACGACTGCACCATGCAGGGCTACCGAACCTTCAAATACGATTACCAGGGCTTCTGGTTCCAGTAACAAACCGGCAGCAAGAAAACCCCGGCCTGGAAGTACTTCCAGACCGGGGTTTTTCCTTGGGGGATTACTGACCGCAGCCGCCGCTGCCGGCACAGCCGTGCTTTTCTTCGCCACAGTGGTGTTCGCCGCAGCTGTGGTCATGGCCGTGGTGGTCGCAGTGCACAGCGGGGTCATAGCTGAGGGAGCCCGCCAGCAGGGCCTGGACCGCTGCATCGGCCGGGCCCGATACGCCGCCGTAGAGACGAATCCCGGCGGAGGCCAGCGCCGCCTGGGCGCCGCCGCCGATGCCGCCGCAAATCAGGGTGTCGGCCTGGAGCTGGCCCAGCAGGGCGGCCAGCGCGCCGTGGCCCTGGCCGTTGGTGCTGACCACCTGGCTGCGGACGACCTGGCCGTTCTCCACGTCGTACAGTTTGAACTGGGAGGTGTGCCCGAAGTGGGGGAACACCAGCCCATCTTGGTAAGTAACTGCAATTCTCATACTGGAATTCCTTTCTGTGTGTGCTGCGCCGGTCTGCCCGGGGGCGGAAGGGTTTGGTTTCCTGCTATTGTAGCACGATTGACCCCGGGATGCCAGAGGAAAGTTTGCGGGAGAAAACCGACAGATGGGGACAAGTGCTTGACAACCCCCCGGGAATTGTGTATTTTTAATGAAAAATGTGAAATCCACCGCCGGCCCCGGCTGCGGGCAGCCGGCAGAAGATCGAGGAATACAATGTGATGAACCTTTTGATTTGCGACGACGACCCGGTGTTCGGGGAAAAGATTCAGAAGATGGCGGTGCCCTTTTTTGCCTCCAAGGGCGTCGAAGTCCAGGTCAGGGTGTGCACCAGTGCGGCGGAAGCCGAGGCGGTCCCCGAACTGGAACAGTATCAGCTGGCCTTTCTGGATGTGGACCTGGTGAGCTCCAGCGGCATTGCCCTGGGGCGGACCCTGAAACAGAAAAATCCCGGCATCATGCTGGTGTACATTTCGGCCTACCTGGAATTTGCGCCCCAGGGATACACCGTCAGCGCCTTCCGGTACATCCTGAAGGAACATTTGCGCCAGACGCTGCCGGTCTGTCTGGAGGAAATCTACGATGAACTGTTCATCCGGCAGAAGGCGCTGCAGGTGGAAGTCCACCGGGAGATGGTGCGGATTCCCTACGACAAAATCTATTCCCTTGAGAGCGAGGGGCGGCGGGTGCTGGTGTTCGGCGAGGTGCCCCACAAAGCCCTCTGCACCTATTACGGCAAACTGTCCGACCTGCCGCAAGAACTGTATCAGAGCGGCTTTCTGCGGGTGGGGCGGAGCGCGGTGGTCAATATGCGCTATATCCACAAAATTCTGGGCTACAAGGTCCAGATGGTCAACCAGGTGGAACTGAGCGTCAGCCGGGCCGGCTATGCCGAGATCCGGGGGGCGTATCTGGAGTGGCGGGGACGGTTTGGAAATGCGTGAGATATGGCCCATGTACCTGCCCTGCGCGGGAGAATTTCTGGCGGCTCTCCAGATTCAGGCCGCCATGCTGGGCCGGGGCCGTTTGCCCCGCTGGGCGGCGGCGGTGCTGGCTTTGGGACTGTGGATGATCTCCCAGCTGTTGTGGGGAGATTATGAGGCCTATTCGGCCCGGGCCCTGATCTTCAACGCGGCCCGGTTCTTTGCGGCCTCCCTGCTGTTCGGCGGAACGGTGGTGGACAAGCTCTTTTCGGTGGTGCTCTGCGGCATCATCATTCTGGGCTATGGAAATCTGCTGGGGTCTCTGGGGTCCATGGTGTGGGGAATCGATTTTTCCGAGACCTGGTCCATGCCCTTTTCCGTCCTGATCTACGGCGTCGTCCTGAACGCCGTCGCCTGGATGTCGGTCCGGGTCCTGAAAAAGTGCAGGCCCTTTGTGGACCCGCGCCAGCGGCTGGCCGCCAATCTCTACCTCTGCGTGGCCGCCGGTCTGAACGTCATCCTCACCGCCTTTGGCAAGATGGCGGATCAGCCCGGCCTCATGCTGCTGATCTGCATCGGTCTGGCCCTGTCGGTGACGGTCTATCTGATCCTGATGGCCCTGTTCAGCACCCAGACCCTCCAGGCCGGCCAGGTCCAGGCCCAGATGAAGATGGAGCAGGAGCGGGCCGATGCCCTGATGGAGTCCTACCAGACCCAGCGGCGGCTGACCCACGAATTCACCAACCACATGGACGCGGTCAACTTCTACCTGGAACAAGGGGATGTAGAGGGAGCCCGGGCCTATTTGGCCAGCATTTCCCAGCGGGTGGCGGCGGGAACGGCGGTGGTCAACACCAACAACCCCCTGCTGGATGCCCTCCTGAGCAAGGAATACCGGAAAGCCGTCCAAAAAGGGGTGATGCTCCAGTTCGATTTATGCGATCTGAAATGGTTTCCGCTCCGAACCGCCGACCTGGTGACGGTGATGTGCAACCTGCTGGACAATGCGGTGGAGGCGGCCGCCTCGGCCAGTCCCCCCCAGATCACCCTTCGGATCAAGCGGATGGAAGGGGAATATCTGGTGTCGGTCCGCAACCGGGTCAAGCGGGACCTTGTCCTGGACGCCGGGACCCTGCCCTCCTCCACCAAGGCCGAGAGCGGCCACGGGATGGGTCTGGCCAATGTCTGCGGGGTGCTGGAGCGCTGCGGCGGAACCTACACCATCAGCTGTAAGGACCGATGGTTTTGCTTTACCTTCACCCTGCCGGCGGAGATTGACGCCGGTGGTACCGGCGGAGTATAATGGTCCTGTCCCGCCGAAAGGGGACAGAAAGGAACGGTGATCGGTATGATCTTTTATTTTTCCGGCACCGGCAATTCCCGGTGGGCGGCCCGGCAGCTGGCGGCCCGCACCGGAGACAAAGCCTGTGACATCGCCGCCCTCCGGCAGCCCCCCGACCTGCGGGGAGAGAGCCGGGTCGGCCTGGTCTTTCCGGTGTACGCCTGGGGCCCGCCCCAGGTGGTGGCCGCCTTTGCCGGAAAGCTGGCCCGGACCGGCGCTTTCACCTTCGGGGTGGGGACCTGCGGCGCAGAGGCCGGGCTGGCGCTGAAAAATTTGTCCCGGGTCTATCCGCTGGACAGCTGTTACAGCCTGGTGATGCCCAGCAACTATATTGTGGCGGAGGACCTGGAGAGCGACGATGTGATCTGTCAGAAGCTGGCCGCTGCCGCCCGGGAGATCGAGCAGATGGCGGGGGAGATTCTGGCCCGGCGGAAGGTCTACCGGGTGAAAGAAGGGCCGATGGCCCGGTTTAAGTCGGGGATGGTGAACGCCGGATTCAACCGGTTTGCCCGGAGCACCAAACCCTTCCACGCCGATGACCGGTGCACCGGCTGCGGCCAGTGCGCCCGGGACTGTCCGGCCGGCACCATCACCCTGACCGACGGCCGGCCGGTCTGGGGCAAAACCTGTTATCAGTGCCTGCGGTGCCTCCATGAATGTCCCCAGCAGGCCATTCAATACGGCAAGGGGACCCAGCACCGGGGCCGTTATACCATTCAGAACTACCTGGACAAGCTGTAACCCCGCAACGCCCGAACGCACCCGCTCCACAGCGGAAGGATGCGCTCGGGCGTTTGTCGGTTGGAGGGCGGCATCCGGGTTTGTTCTCCTCCCGTGTTGGGATGATTTCCGGGCCGGTTCTGCCGCGGCGGCCCGGACTCCGGCAGCGGGAAGCCCTTGATTTGCCGGACGGCGGCGGTATACTGGAGGGAGAAAACCATCCAGACAGGGAGGAATGACACCATGATGTCCTTGACAGCGGCAGAAAAGACGGTCGCCATCTGGCCCGGCCGGAAACCGGGCGCGCCGGTGATCTATCTCAACACCTACGGGGAGGAGGGGCAGCAGGTCCGGCAGGAGATGGACCGTCTGGGCTGCCCGGACTGCTCTCTGGTGGCCATCAGCGGCCTGGACTGGAACCGGGACTTGTCCCCCTGGGCGGCCCCGGCCATCCGCCGGGAGGAAGAACCCTTCGCCGGCGGGGCGGCGGACTATCTGAACCAGCTGACCGGTGAGATTCTGCCGGCGGTCCAGCGGCTTTTGCCCGGCGAAACAGCCTGGCGCGGCCTGGCCGGGTATTCGATGGCGGGACTCTTTGCGGTCTGGGCCATGGGGCAGACCGACGCTTTCCGGCGGGGAGCCAGCGTGTCGGGGTCCCTCTGGTTTCCCGGCATCCGGGAATATCTGCTGACCCACCGGCCCCGGGCGGTCCCCGACTGCCTGTATTTCTCTCTGGGCAGCAAGGAGAGCAAAACCCGCAATCCCGCCCTTTGCACGGTGGAGGAGAACACCCGGGCCATCGAGGCCTTTTACCGGGGACAGGGAATCGAGACGGTCTTTCAGCTCAACCCCGGGAACCATTTCCGGGACGGCGCCGCCCGCACTGCCGCCGGCATTGCCTGGATGCTGGAACGGTGAAAACGACTGTCTATTACATTATAAATACAAAATATGACAGACTGGGTGCAGGCGGGCAAAAAATCTGCTATACTTCTACCCGCATCGTTCCTGCAGGTAACAGTGAGGAGATTTGCGGCTCAAACCATACCTGGCATTCTGGAATGAAATGATACCGTCATGGTGGACGGCACAAGTGGACCTCACAATGGGTGGGGTCCATTTTTGGTGTCCGGCCCCTGCATTCTCTGCGCCCGGCTTTTCGGATGATTCGGAAGGCCGGGTGTTTTTTATGGGGCCAGCCGCAAAAAAGAGCCCGGCACAGGTCTGGGTCCCTGTGCCGGGCAGATCCGAGCGGATCGGGAGAATTGGATGGAGCTCTATCTTTTCGGCGCTTGAAAAGCAGAGCAGGAGCGGTTTAGACGTTCATGATGTTCTGATACAGAGCTTTGTCGAAGTCGACCTTGTTCTGGGTCTTGGTGTCGAACACCATGGTGTTGTGCTGGCCGGCGGTGTAGACGGGCCACTTGAGGGTTCTGGTGGAGGGGTTGCCGCTGGCAGCGAAGGCGGCCAGGGCGTCGGCCATCCGGCCGGACACTGCATAGGCGTTCTTCTCGTCGCCCTTGACCTGGTAGCCGATGCAGTCCAGAGCGTAGAACCAGTAGCCGATGTCACCGGAGTGGTGCATGGTGATGCCGCCGAAATAGGGGAACTTGTAGGTGTCGATGTAGTTGTACACCGTCAGGCCGGCGTTGGCCAGCTGGTCCAGGATGCCGTTGGGACGGATCAGATCCCAGCGGGACATGCAGCCGGAAGTCTGGGTGTTGAGGTAGAGGGCCTCGGCCAGACGGTGATCGGGGTAGGCCTTGCGGAACTCTGCCACCACGGCGTCGGTGCGGCTGCCGTACTTCTGGTTCAGGCGGGCCACGGCGTCCTCGTCCGAAATGTCGGGCAGGAAGTCGCTCCAGTCAAACCGGAGGATCAGGCCGCTGTTGCCGTTGAATTCCGAGAAGGCGGTGCCCACCATCCACTTGCGCTGGGCGGCGTAGGGGTTGACGGTGCCGTTGGCGTCCAGCAGCGGGGCGGTGAAGGTGCTGTCGCCCACATAGGTGCTCCAGGTGCAGCCGGCTGCCGTGGCAGCTTCCAGCAGTTCCTCGTAGCGCATGGTGGGCAGTTTCTCCACCACTTCGGCGTCGGTGAGGCCCAGGTAGTCCACCAGCTTTTTGCCGTTGGCGATGCCTTCGGCCTTGGTGCCGGTGGAGTAGCCGCCGCTCATCACAAAGACCTTGTTGAACAAGTCCACGGTGTCGGACATGCAGGCCAGGGTGGTAACTTTAGTGCCGCCGCCGGACTGGCCCACGATGGTCACGTTGGAGGGATCGCCGCCGAATGCGGAGATGTTGTCGTGGACCCACTGCAGGGCGCAGACGCAGTCACGGGTGCCGACAATGCCGCTGTTCTTGAATTTCTCGCTGTAGGGAGACAGGTCCAAGTAGCCCAGAACATTCAGACGGTGGTTGATGGAGACAAAGACCGCATCCTCACGCTGTGCAAAGTATTCGCCGGTGTAGTAGGACAGCTCGGTGGAAGCGCCGTTGGTCAGGCCGCCGCCGTGGAAGAAAACGATGACCGGCTTTTTGCCTTCCAGGCTGCTGGTCCAGACGTTCAGGTACTGGCAGGTCTCATTGGCCACCATGTTGGCGGTACCGTTGGACGGGGTGCGGAACTCCTGCACGTTGACCTTGCCGGTGCCGTTCAGGCAGTTGTCCTGGGGGCAGACGGGACCATAGGTCAGGGCCATCTGGATGCCGTTGGTGTAGGAGGTCACAGGGACGGGGTCCTGGAAGCGCTCGGCGGTTGCGTAGGGGATGCCGCGGAAGGTGTAGAGGTCGCCGTCCTTGAAACCGGCCAGGGTGCCGGCGGACAGCTGAACGGGGGCCACCTCGATGGGCTGGTCGCTGTTCAGGCCCAGCAGGTCGGTCAGGCAGTTTTCGCTCTCAGCGGCTGCCGAATCCGAGGGGGCAGCTGCGCCGGCAAAGAGGGAAGCCTGGCTGGCCAGCGCGGCGGCTGCGCCGGCGGTGAAGGTGGTTTTCAAAAAGCTGCGCCGAGAAAAAGCTTTCATAAGAGTTTCTCCTTTCTGATACAAACAGCGTGGTGATGTTTTGAAACCGAAGAATGGGAACAGGCTCAGGCGTTGCCGGTCTCAGAGGGGTCCAGCTTGCCCTGCTTGGCCCAGATGCTGTACAGGACGAAGGTGACGACGAAGGAAACCACGATGGCGATCACGGTGCCGATGCAGGCGTTGAAGAAGTTAGCCATGCTGTCGCCGCCAATGTAGGCGGGCAGGACCAGCAGGCCGGGAGAACCGGAGGCGTAACGGCCGACACCGGTGATGCCCAGGTACAGGCCGCCCACACCGCCGCCCACCATGGCGCCGATCAGGGGGTAGATGAACTTCAGGTTGATGCCGTACAGGACCGGCTCGGTGATGCCCAGCAGGCCGGTCAGACCGGAAGAAGCAGCCAGCTGCTTGGTGTCCTTGTTCTTGGTGCGGAGGGAGACGGCCAGGCCGGCGGCGCCCTGGGCCACGTTGGAGGTCAGCATGCCGGGGCCGACGACGGTGTCAAAGCCCATGGTAGCCAGGTTGTTGATGCCGATGGGGATCAGGCCGTAGTGAGTGCCGGTCATGACCAGCAGCGGGTTGAGGACGCCCACCAGGGTGGGAACAGCCCAGCCGGCCATCGAGTTGAGCAGGGTGAAGAATGCGGCGATCAGGTTGCCGACCCAGGTGCCGATGGGGCCGAGGACCAGGATGGTGACCGAGCCGGCCACAAAGATGCTGGCCAGAGGAACCGAGAAGAACTTGATGGCTTTGGGCGAGATCTTCTGGACGAAGTGCTCCACCACCGACATGAACCAGACGCCCAGCAGGATGGGAACCACCGAGGAGCTGTAGGATGCCAGGGTGACGGGCAGGCCGAAATAGTGGACCGATTCGCCCGCCGACTGGGCGGCCGAAATCATGTTGGCAAAAGAGGGATAGACCAGGACGCCGCCCAGTGCCATGGCAACGAACTGGTTGCACTTGAAGCTCCTGGCAGCCGATGCGCCCAGCAGGATGGGCAGGAAGTAGAAGGCAGAATCGGCCAGTGCATTCAGGATGGTATAGGTCTGGGTGGAGCTGTCCAGAATCTTGAGGGTGACGAACAGCGCCATGAAGGCTTTCAGCAGGCCGGCGCCGGTGATGGCCGGGATGATGGGCTGGAAGATGCTGGCGATGGATTCCAGAATCCGGCTCAGCTTGCTCTGGTTGGCGTGGGCGTCCGGTGCGGGATCTGCGGCTTTGGGGGCGCTGTCAAAGTTGCCCAGTGCAAGAACCGCCTGATACACCTGGGGCACGTCGGGGCCGATGACCACCTGATACTGTCCGCCCGCAATGACAACGGACAATACGCCGGGGGTTTTCTTGAGCGCTTCGGTCTGGGCCTTGCTCTCATCCTTGAGGGTCAGGCGCAGACGGGTGGCACAGTGTATCACCTTGGTGATGTTTCCGGTACCACCGACTTTTTCCACAATCGTGGAAGCGAGTTTTTGGTAATCCATAAGTTCCTCCTTTGTTTTGCTTTCTATCAAACAGACGCGCCGCCGATCGAAAGGCGCGTCTGCCGGTGCCTGGTGGGATGCTGGGGAGCCAGAGCTGACTTGTGAAATTTCTGTGTCAGACTGGCGGATCTGGAACGGATTTGTCCGCCTGAAAGCCTTCTTTTTGGGACGGAAAGGCCGCGAAAAAGGGCTGTCCTTTTCGCCCGGACGGAAGCGGCGAATGAGGCGATGGAATCGCGCTGGAACGTTTTATAAGGTCTGATTTGGATATTACATGAAAAAATTCTCTGAATCGTTGGGGAAAATTGGAATTATTAACAACGGCCATAGTATAGCAACGGTGTCAGGGAATTGTAAAGTGGATGGAACGAAACGGGACGGCACGTTTCAAAATCTGTGAAAAGGCGGCTGAATCTGAAATGAAAAAAATCAAAAACAAAAAGAATATGGATTTTTTTTGTGCAAATTGACTGGTATTTGAGGAAACCTGAAAAAGTGTCGTCGCTTGCAGGTGGAGAAGGTTTTATGTTATTCTTATCGTGTGCAGTTAGGAACGCGAAAGAGGGTGGGAGATATGGACTTGAAGCATCTGATGCAGGGCCGCACCGATCTGACACAGACCGACCGCCATCTCCGGGATTACATTCTGTGTCATCCAGATACGGTGGCCCGCATGAGCGCGCGGCAGCTGGCGCAGGCGAGTTTTACCAGTCAGTCGGCGGTGGTCCGCTTTTGCAAGCGCCTGGGATATCCGGGGTTCAAGGAATTCAAAGAAGATCTGGATCACAGCAGTTTACAGGAACAATCCATCGATTATAATTTCCCTTTCGGGGCGGACACGCCGCTTCTGGATGTGGCCCAGTCGGTGATTGCGGCCGAGGTCGCGGCGCTGCGGTCGATGGCGGCCATGTTCACGCCCCAGGCCCTGCAAAAAGCGGGGGATTTGCTGCGGCAGGCACAGGTCATCGATCTGTGCGCGATCGGCTCCAGCCAGAATCTGGCGGAGGAATTTGCCTTCCGCCTGGGCAAGCTGGGCCGGCATACCCGGACCCTGTCCCGGGAGGTAGAGGTCAACTATGCCCTGACCCGCACCAAGGAGCGGCACTGTCTGATTTTGATTTCCTATTCGGGGGAAAATGCCTTTGTGCGCAATGCGGCCCGGGAGGCCGTCAAGATGGAAATCCCCATCCTGGCCATCACGGCCCGGCCGGACAGTCTGGCGGCCAGCGTGGCGGATTTGGTGCTCTATCTGCCGCCGCTGGAGAGCAACGACGAAAAAATATCCACCTTCGCCTCGGCCGCCTGTGAAAAGGCGGCGCTGGATGTCCTGTATGCCTATCTCTTTCAGGAAAATTACGAGAGCAACGTCCAGTTTGTCCACCGCGACGCCATCCGCCTGGAAAAAAGGCGGATGGAAGACTGAACAAAAACCCTCTGGGCATAGAAAGTCCCCGGTTTTCTGGCACTCCAGAAAACCGGGGACTTTTTCAGGCAGGGCCATTCCCGGCGGGCCAAAACCCTGGCGCCCGGCCGTCTAATGGTCCCAGTGGGCCCGGAGCTGGTCCAGGGCGTGGGTCTCCAGGCGGGAGACATCGCGCCGCTGTTAATGTAAGTGAAGCTATTATTGAACGTAATAGCGATTGAATTTGTTTGCCGCGATGGTAAGGTAGCATCGCGCTTAATGTAAGTCAAGAAAAGCTGTTGTGATATCTCACAAAACAATGAGCGCCTATTCATCAAGTTGCATCATGTGTGTTTACCTTTTTTCGAGCTGATGAAAGAGGAGGCCTCTATGACTGACTATTTTTACGGCGGACAAGCCGATCTATTTTCCTTCTACCGATTGCCCAAAGCCCTCTTTGTGGACCCCAGATTCCGCGGGATTTCGGCAGAGGCCAAGATTCTGTACGGCCTGCTGCTGGACAGGATGAGCCTGTCGGTGAAAAACGGCTGGCTGGACAGCACCGGCCGGGTGTACATCATCTTTACCGTTGAAGAAATTATGGAGAGCCTGGCCTGCGGCAACAAGAAGGCGGTGGGCCTGCTGCGGGAGCTGGAAGAAAAGGCCGGTCTGATCGAGCGCAGGAGGCAGGGCCTGGGGAGGCCCAATCTGATTTATGTGAAAAACTTTACAGAAGTGTCGGAAAGCCACTTCCAGAAGTGTCAAAACGACACGTCCAGTGGTGTCATTTCCACACGGCAAGAGGTGTCAAAAGGACACGGTAATAAGACGAATCAGAATAAGACTGAGATGAGCGAGACTGATCCCTTCTTTTCCGGCTCAGACGCCGGAACGGAATCCGAAGGGAAAGACGACCGCGCCCTGTATCAGGATTATTTTTCTCAGGAACTGGGCATCGATGCTCTGATGGAGGCCAATCCCGAAGATGAGGATATGCTGCGGAAGATGCAGGAGCTTCTGGTGGATACAGCGTGCAGCCATCGGAAGATGATCCGTATTGCCGGGGATGACAAGCCCTTTGAGGTGGTGAAAGGTCAGCTGATGAAGCTGAACAGCGATCATATTCGTTTTGTCCTGATGTGTCTGAAAGAAAACACCACCCAGGTGCGGAATATGCGGCAGTATCTGCTGGCCTCGCTCTACAATGCACCCATGACCATGCACAGCAGCTACGCGGCCCGGGTGCAGCACGACCTGAACGCAAAGTAACCGGCACCTGCCGGTGTGAAAGGGGGTGATGATTTGGCCCAAAAAGCAACCGTAATCGCCATAACCAACCAAAAAGGCGGCACTGGCAAGACCACGACCTGCGAAAATCTGGAGGCGGGCCTTGCCATGGAGGGCAAAAAGGGGCTCATGGTAGACGTGGACCCGCAGGCCAGTCTGACCATCAGCATGGGCTGGCCCAAACCGGATGAACTGGACACAACCCGTGCTACCCTCATGGGCAAAGTGTTAGAGGATAAGCCCATTCAGCCGGGAGAAGGAATCCTCCACCATGCAGAAGGTGTGGACCTGATCCCGTCCAGCATCGAGCTGGCCGGGATGGAAGTGGGATTGGTAAATGCCATGAGCAGGGAGAAGGTCCTGAAACAGGTGCTGGATGTCAACAAGCGATCCTATGACTTCATCCTTTTAGACTGTACCCCCAGCCTTGGTATGCTCACCATAGTCGCTACGCTCCTGTGGCCAGATGTGCGCGCTTTGCGCGGATGGGCATTCATGTCCTGCGGACAGTAGGCCATTAACGCTTTGGCCGCAGCAGATAGTGCCCTGATCCCGGTACAGGCACAATATCTGCCCGCCAAGGGCCTGGAGCAGCTGCTGCAAACGATCAACAAGGTGCGGCGGCAGATCAACCCGCGATTGCGGATTGAGGGTATCCTGATGACCATGACCGACAGCCGGACCAATTACGGAAAGGAGATCGACGCCTTGGTCCGGCAGGCTTATGGCAGCAAAATCAAGGTTTTTGAACAGGGAATACCCCGGTCGGTGCGGGCAGCGGAAACCAGTGCTGAGGGCAAAAGCATCTTTGCCCATGACCCCAAAGGAAA